>JBILHV010000250.1:0-3507 GCA_044350305.1 Burkholderiaceae bacterium | reverse complement strand
CGTGAGCCCAGCCGCTGTACCGCAGATGGCGGATGCTCCGGAGATTGTCGCTGGCTTCAAGCGCAAGCCTGGCGTGCGTTACACAGGATTATGGTTAAACGATAAGGGACTCGAGCGCGCAATCGCCACACAGAAACTCGATATTCGCGGTTCGCTGTCCCTCACCGCCTCCGAGAAATTCTTGTTGCGTAATCAGAAGCGTACGCTCGCTCAAAACGTTGAGGCCGTGCGTTCGATGATCGGCATGTTTAATCACTATAACGTGACGATCAACCGTGCCAGCATTATGGCGGTATTTGGTTGTAACTTTGAAGGCGATATTCCGGTGTCTCGTATCTTGGACATGATTCAGACCTTCCACGATTTAGCCGAGGAGCATAAGTTCAAGCTTGAAGTGTTGTCCTTAGCGGACACGATGGCTTGGGCGACACCTGGGTCGATCCGCAAGGTGGTTGGCGCAGTGCGTAACAAGTATCCCGATTTGCAATTATCCTTGCACCTGCACGACACACGAGGCATGGGCATTGCCAATGCCTACGCCGGAATGGAAATGGGCGTCGCAATTTTTGATGCAGCCGTAGCGGGTCTGGGCGGATGCCCCTTCGCATCGCATTCCGGCGCATCGGGTAACGTCTGCACGGAAGATCTCGTCTTCATGTGCCATGAGATGGGTATCGAAACTGGTATTGATCTCGAGAAGCTGATTGAGTCCGCGCTGCTTGCAGAGCAAGTCGTGGGCCACCCGTTGCCTGGCTCGGTCATGAAAGGTGGCTCGCTCAATAAGTTACGTGAGAAGGTCAAGGCATCCATGGCCGCGAACGCTTAAGCGAGGAATCCATCATGACTGACATCACACGCGACCTCGGTCGCTTTGTCGCAGGTTTAAAGTTCGAGCAGATCCCGAAAGATGCACTAGAAGTCATCTATACGGGCTTTGCCGATTGCGTTGGTGTGATGTTAGCGGGGCGCGACGAGCCGCCCACTCGCATCCTGACAGAAGTGCTTGCCCCGCAGCCGGGGCCATCTACGCTGCTATTCGGTTCACAAACGGCAAGTGCACCTGATGCTGCTTGGATCAATGGTGTGGCAGCGCATGCGCTGGACTTTGACGACGTAGCGCTCAAGGGGCATCCCAGTACGGTGCTTGTTCCGGCCATCTTGGCCGAAGCGCAAGCGTTGGGCTCATCGGGGCGAGAGATGGTGGTGGCCTACGCGGCGGGCTATGAAGTGTGGGCCGAGCTCGCGCGACGCGATCCAGATCACTATCACACCAAAGGCTGGCATCCTACCGGCATTCTCGGTGCGATCGGATCTGCCGCAGCGTGTGCTTCGCTAAACAAGCTCAATGCAGAGCAGTGTGCCATGGCCATTTCGATGGGTGCTTCGCAAAGCGCCGGCACGATGGCGAACTTTGGCACGATGACTAAGCCGTTTCATGCAGGTCGCTCCGCGCAAGCTGGGGTGATGGCCGCACGACTCGTGAAAGCAGGCTTTACCTCGGCCGCGGACGCGCTTGAACATCCCCAGGGTTTCTTGTCTGCAGTATCTCCAGGCGGACGCTTTGATGTGACGAGTCCGGTGCAGGCAGCCAATCCCTGGAAGCTGGCGATTAGCAAACTATCGGTCAAGAAGTATCCCTTATGCTTTTGTACCCATCGTGCGTTGGATGGCATGTTGGATCTTGTGGCGGAACATGCGATCAGTGGCGATGAGATCGAATCGATTACTGCGATGACAAGCGTACGCAACACTAAAGTGCTGCGTAACCATAATCCTCAGACTGGACTCGAAGCCAAATTCAGCATGGAATTTGCGATGGCGTCGTGCGTAGTTGCGGGCCGCGCGGGCTTGACTGAATTGGTTGATGACTTTGTTGTGCGTAAAGATGTACAAGATTTGATGAAGAAAGTGATGGTCTTGCCTGATGAGAAGGAGCATCCAAACTTACCAGGTTATTCGCCCTTCGATCTTGTGACGGTCAAACTCAAAGATGGGAAGACCATTGAAAGTCGTCAGGTGGTCGCCGTGCGCGGCGGTCCGGATCTACCACTGAGTCGCGAGCAGTTATGGGCGAAGTTTGAGGACTGCGCACGAGTAGGACACGTTGAGTTTTCATCGCGCCAACTGTTTGATGCATTGATGTCGCTCGGTCAGGTTGCACGCGTTTCTGACTTGCCTGGTTTGGCGTCAGGAAAAAAATAAGCGTCGACTAAAAAAAGAGGCTCGCGTATCAAACGCGAGTCTCTTTTTATTTGTGTGCGGCGAATGATTAGCCGACGTGCTTACGCAGTAATTCCACTGTACGTTCGCGTGCTAATTTGGCAGACGCAGCATCGTAGGAACCACGTTGATCGCAGTTAAAACCGTGACCTGCCGGATAGAAGAAGCTTTGTTCTTTTGGATAGGCAGCTGCGACGACTTTTGCTTGCTCGAGTGTGATGGAATGATCGGTTTCGCCGAAGTGGAACATGACTGGACACGTTGGTGTCTCTTTCAAGAAGCTTGGTATTGCACCGCCGTAATACGGAGCAGAGCAGCTCAAGCCAGCCACACGTCCTGCAGCGAGCCAGGCAATGACGCCGCCCCAACAGTATCCTACGATTCCAGCTTTGCCTGCAGACTTGCCGTACTCTAGCGCAGCCGCTACATCGAGCATGACGTGATCAAAGCTTACTTTCTTCATGATATCGACGCCGGCGGCGATATCTGGCTGTGTGTAGCCGGCATCGTATTTGCGCTGGGCACGATCAAAAAAGGCGGGAGCAATCGCGAGGTAACCGTCGTGTGCATAGCCGTCGGTGACAGATTGGATATGGCTATTCACACCAAAAATTTCTGGCGCGATCACGACGAGACCGCGCGGTTTACCGCTTGGCTCAGCAACGTAAGCGTCAAATTGGTGGCCATCCGAGGCCTTGAGTTGTACGAATTTACCCATTTGTATCTCCTGTTAGCGCGATGGTGCGATAGGGTGAAGTGGTAGTGAAGCGAACGACAACAACCGGTCGGGGCGTTGTTTGAAATATAGTTCGCGAATTATAGGCATAGTTCGACCCGCGTATCGCTAAAATCTTGTCAGCTCAGCGGGTTAGGACGCAAGCACGCAGTCCCAGCATAAATAAATAGAGGCACTTGATGAAACATCACTCGACACATGTCTTGGCGCCCACAGGGCGGTTGCGGGTTGGACTGTATCCGGGCAGCCCAGCATCTTTTTTAGGCGCCCAGGGGGAGTTGCCTGAGCGCGGCTTAGGGTTTGAGTTGGGACGTGCCTTTGCGACCTTTTTGAGTATTCCGTTTGAGCCTGTTCTATTCCAAACAAATGGTGAAATTCTTAGCGCAGTGCGGCAAGAGTTATTAGATCTCGTGTTGGTTAACGCGACACCGGTCCGGGCGCAATACCTCGCACTGGCTGAGCCTGTACTGTTTACGGATCAGACGTATCTCGTTGGCCCCGATTGCGTGGTTAGAAGCATTGGCCAGATTGATCGTGCCGGAGTGCGGATT
>JBILHV010000251.1:0-3507 GCA_044350305.1 Burkholderiaceae bacterium | reverse complement strand
GAGAAGATGTTGTGCTTCGTCAAGATCAACGGCTAACTGAAAATACGTCACCAGTAATTCACGCTTAAGCCGATGTTGCGCTTGGGCACCGCATTCAAGTCCCGCCCAATGTAAGAGTCTGTGCGCGTTAAAGGTGTTGTAGACGTGCTTGCGACCCTCAGGGTGAAAGGGGTAACCCACTGCTGCAGCGCGCGCCTTAATTTCGTTTTGTGTGGCGCGCACTTGTTCAACTGTCTTGCCATATTTTTGGGTCAGATGTTCAAAGACATCTTGTCCGCCGGGCGGCATGTCAGGGTTCAATTCAAAGGGTTGGAAGTGCACGTCTACCTCGAACGCATCCCCAATTTTCTTGATCGCTTGCTCGAGGCCGCCAAGGCCGACGGCACACCAGGGGCATGCGATATCTGAAACATAATCAATCTTGATTACCATGAGCTTTCCGATTCTGGAGTGGCTGATACATGATGGATGCTGAGGTCTGCGCCTACGTATTCATCTTCGGGATCCATGCGCAAACCTAGGGTGAGTTTCAGTAGACCATAGACTGCAATCCCACCAATGAGTGCAATGACCACACCTGTAGCGGTGCCAATGAGTTGAGCGGTGAGGCTCACGCCTCCGATTCCCCCAAGGGCCTGCTGGCCAAAGATGCCGGCTGCGATGCCTCCCCAGACACCGCATAGTCCGTGCAGCGGCCAAACCCCCAGCACGTCATCGATTTTCCAGCGGTTTTGTTCGGCCGTGAAGGCGGCCACAAAAAGTCCACCGGCGACGAGACCTACCACGAGCGCACCTAAGGGATGCATCAAGTCTGAGCCGGCGCACACCGCAACAAGTCCGGCGAGTGGGCCGTTGTAGCTAAATCCCGCATCGTTCTTACCAAAGAACCAACCCGCGAGCGTGCCGCCCACCATGGCCATGAGCGAATTCATGGCCACTAGACCACTTATTTTTTCTATGGTCTGTGCGCTCATGACGTTAAAGCCGAACCAGCCGACCGTTAAGATCCAGGCGCCTAAAGCGAGAAAGGGAACATTGGACGGTGGGTGTGCAGACATACGGCCGTCTTTGCGATAGCGACCGCTGCGTGCGCCGAGCAAAATGATCGCGGGCAACGCGATCCAGCCACCCACGGCGTGTACGACAACCGAACCCGCAAAATCGTGGAACTCTTCACCCGTGAATGATTTAAGCCAAGGCTGAAACCCAAACATATGCTCTGGATTCCATGCCATGCCTTCGAATATGGGGTAGATAAACCCAACGATTAAGAACGTGGCGAGAAGCTGAGGATTGAACTTTGCGCGCTCGGCGATCCCGCCAGACACAATTGCTGGGATGGCGGCCGCGAAGGTGAGCAGGAAAAAGAACTTCACGAGCTCGAAGCCGCTTTTTGCGGCGAGTTCATCTGCGCCCATCCAAAAGTTCAAACCGTAGGCTAAGCTGTAGCCAATAAAGAAATAGGCAATTGTCGAGACCGAAAAATCGACCAAGATTTTGACGAGTGCATTCACTTGATTTTTTTGTCTGACCGTGCCGAGCTCAAGAAACGCAAAACCCGCATGCATGGCAAGAATCATGATGGCGCCTAAAAGGATAAATAGGGCGTCGATTCCTGATTTAATGTTTTCCACGTTTATTCCGTATAAGTGCGATTTAAAATCTCCGCACCATGTTAGCGCAAGTGCTTACTGGGTAAGGGTTTGAAGCCGATACGTGGGCAGTGAGTTGAGTAGAAATTCACCATTTTGGTGCAACAAGAATTTTCAGGAGACTGGGCATGCAAGGTAAATATCAAATCGCGACGATCGAAGGCGACGGGATTGGTCCTGAGGTATGTCGAGCCGCCGTCACGGTGTTGAAAGAGGCGTTGGGTGAGGGGGTCATGTCGTTTGATGACTTTCCTGGTGGTGCCTCGCACTACGTGAAGACCGGACAGGTTCTGCCTCCTGATACGTTTGATGCATGTAAAACCGCACATGCAATGCTGCATGGGGCAGCGGGTCTGCCCAACGTGACCTACCCAGATGGCACAGAGGTGGGGAACGATCTGCATTTGCAGTTACGGTTCAAGCTAGATTTGTATGCGAATGTGCGCCCCATTCGTTTATACCAAGGGGATTTTTCACCTCTGAAAAATCGTGCGGCCGGTGATATCGACTACGTGATCGTTCGTGAGAACACCGAAGGTTTGTATGCAAGTCGCGGGGCCGGCGTGTTGCTGCGTGGAGAGGTTGCGACAGACACCTTGGTGCTCACTCGAAAAGGTTGTGAGCGGATCGCACGCTTTGCGTTTGAACTGTCGCGTCAACGCAATGGCGCACCCTCCGATCACAAGCGGCGAATGACGGTCTGCGATAAGGCAAACATTTTGCGAAGCTATGCCTTCTTTCGGTCGGTCTGTGATGATGTTGCCAAAGACTATCCGGACGTGGCGATTGATTACGCCTATGTGGATGCGATTACCGTGCACTTGGTCAAGCGTCCCGAGTTTTACGATGTGATCGTTGCAGAAAACTTATTTGGCGACATCATTTCGGATTTGGGTGCTGCAACCGTCGGTGGAATGGGTATTGCGCCGTCGGGCGAGCTCGGAGACAGACATGGCTTGTTTCAGGGCGCACATGGTTCGGCCCCCGACATTGCGGGTCAAAACATTGCAAGTCCCTTAGCGACGGTCTTATCTGGGTCCTTCATGCTGCGCTGGCTAGGTGATCGTCATACAGACCAGCGTTTGATTGACGCTGCCCAACGGGTGGATCGAGCAGTAGAACTTACGTTGGCGCAAGGTAAAGCCATTCCTAGGGATTTAGGTGGGCTGGCCTCGTGTTCAGAGGTCACGCAGGAACTTTGCCGAAATCTGAAGTAAGGCTCCCCACACAGGGCGCACTGAGGTTTACCCGTATAAAATGCGAGGATCAAGCATATAAGCTGGGATTTTTCATGAGCAAAGCGGTAGCGGGTGAAACGATCGTTTTAAATAGATTGTTGGTGAAGGATTGTTTTAGAAAGCTACTTGCTCTGGCTTGCTTCTTGGCTGTGGCGCCAGCGGTCTTTTCGCAAGGCGCACCGACAGGCCCTCTACCTGTTTCAGTCATTGAAGCGCGCCCCACTTCTGTGCCAAGTACCCTAGAGGTGACGGGGCAGGCCGAGGGTGCGAAAGAAACTGAAGTGCGAGCGCGTGTGAACGGGATTTTGCTCAAGCGGCTCTTTGTTGAGGGCGCCCCTGTGCAAAGGGGTCAACCGCTCTTTCAGCTTGACCCGGTTCCTTTTCAAAATGCGTTAGACGAAGCGCAAGCCCGCGCTAAACAAACCGAACGTGAAGCGGCACGGCTCAAAAAACTTTTTAGCCAACAAGCGGTTAGCCGTAAAGAATATGACGATGCGACCTCGGTCAATGAGATTGCGCAGGCGACGTTAAAGACGGCCAAATTAAATCTTGAGTGGACGACGGTGACCGCTCCCGTGGATGGAATCTCCGGACGGGCCTTGCGCTCTGAAGGTCAT
>JBILHV010000249.1:0-3540 GCA_044350305.1 Burkholderiaceae bacterium | reverse complement strand
GCTTAATGCCGTGAACGACATAGCCTTTCTCTAACAAAAACTCAGCAAGGTACGAGCCATCTTGACCGGTAATGCCAGTAATCAGTGCAACCTTTGAAACCGTTGTCATGTTTTTCCTTTACTGGTTAGACGCATGCTTCATCTTGAAGTCTTCGTACGCCTTGCTGAGTCCGGCCTCTAGCGACACGGTTGCTTGCCAACCTAGGGCATCAAGGCGCGAACTATCTAACAGCTTACGGGGCGCCCCGTCTGGTTTGCTGACATCAAAGCTGACCGCACCCTCAAAGCCAACGACCTTTGCAATGCATTGCGCAAGCTCAGCAATCGTCACATCGTCTCCGTAGCCCACGTTGATATGACTCAATCTAGGGCTCGTATGCTGCACATACTGCGCGTGCGGCAAATTCATGACGTGCACACAGGCGGCGGCCATATCATCGACATACAAAAATTCGCGTCTCGGTGTTCCGGTACCCCAGATTGCGACGTTCGTTGCGCCACTCACTTTGGCCTCATGAAACCGACGGATCAACCCTGGAATCACGTGACTGTTCAACGCGTGATAGTTGTCCCCAGGGCCGTAAAGATTGGTGGGCATCACACAGCGATAATCTAGGCCATGGGTTGCGCCATATTGACGGTTATAGCTTTCGCACAACTTAATGCCCGCGATTTTTGCAATGGCATAGGGTTCGTTGGTGGGCTCTAACGGGGCGGTCAACAAAGCATCTTCGCGCATAGGTTGTTGCGCCAGTGCTGGATAGATACAGCTTGAACCCAAGAACAAGAGCTTTTTTACACCGTGTTGAAACGCGGCTTCGATCACATTCGCTTGCACCATCAAGTTTTGGTAAATGAAATCAGCGGGGTAGGTATCGTTGGCATGGATACCGCCGACCTTCGCACCAGCCATGTAAACCTGCTCGGGTTTCTCGGTTGCAAAAAACTGTTGCACGGCCAACTGATTGGTAAGATCTAACTCAGCACGGGTTCGCGTCACAAGACGCTGTTGCCCCAACTGCTGCAAGTGGCGCACAAGCGCACTACCTACCATTCCCTGATGGCCAGCAACAAAAATTTTAATTTGTTCGGGCATGGGTGAGCTCATTTTTTTGCTCTGCCATACTGATCTTCGAAGCGCACGATGTCATCTTCACCTAGATAGCTACCAGACTGCACTTCGATAATCTCAAGGGGGACGGTGCCAGGATTAGCTAGACGATGAACTTCCCCCTGAGGAATATACGTCGATTGGTTTTCAGTTAGTACAAGGACGCGCTCACCACAGGTTACCTCGGCCGTACCCTTAACCACAATCCAGTGCTCGGCACGATGATGATGCTTTTGTAGACTCAAGCTTGCATTCGGATTGACGAGGATACGTTTAACTTTAAAACGCTCGCCATCCTCAATGCTGTCATACCAACCCCAAGGGCGATGCACCTTGCGATGCAAGGTGTGTTCCTCGCGTTGTTGCGCATGCAATGTGGCGACGATCTGTTTGACCTCTTGGCTGCGAGACTTGTCAGCGATCAGCACCGCGTCAGGGGTTTCCACCACCACAAGATCCTCTACACCGACCAAGGCTACCAGGCGGCTTGTCGCATGAACCAAGCTATTACGGCTGTCCGTGGTGAGCACATCTCCTGTACAGGCGTTGCCTGCCTGATCTTTAGGCAACACACCCCACACCGCATCCCACGCACCCAAGTCGCTCCAGCCCGCATCTAGCGGTACCATCTTGATCGGGAAGTCACTCCCCGGGCAGTGCTCCATCACGGCATAATCAACGGACTCAGCAGGTATCGCAATAAACTCCTCCCGACCGGGCCGGACAAATTTTGCATCAGTGCTGCGTTGATTCCATGCGGTTTGCGTGGCAAGAAAAATATCTGGACGAAACTGCTGGAGCGCCTTCACCCAAACAGAGGCTTTCAACACAAACATCCCGGCGTTCCAGAAATAGCCCCCTGCGCGAAGATAGTTTTGCGCAGTCACTGTGTCAGGCTTTTCGACAAAGCGGCGAACGGGTTTGCCCAGTGCGCTCGGATCACCCTCTTCCGTCTGTATGTACCCGTAACCGGTCTCGGGTCGATCAGGCGTGATGCCTAAAATGACAACGCTCCCGCTCGAGGCCTCTTCAATAGCATGCCGCACGGCGGTTGTGAAGGCGGTGCAGTCCGCGATAGTTTGGTCAGCAGGTGTGACGACCAGGATCGGGTCATCGCCCGACGCAAGCGCAGCCAAGGCGGCCATCGTTAAGGCTGGCGCGGTATTACGTCCAATCGGCTCAAGCAAGGCTTGACCAAGCTCTATGCCGCTTTCGCGCAACTGTTCCGAAGCTAAAAAGCGATGCTCTTCCCCAGTAACAATCAAAGCTGCGGCGACGTCAATCGCATTGTTCGCCAAGTCCGACAAACGTTTTGCAGCCTGTTGAAACAAGCTTTCGTGACCCGTGAGGCATATAAACTGCTTCGGGAAACCCGCTCGGGACAGCGGCCACAGCCGAGTGCCAGAACCTCCACAAAGAATCACCGGAACCACTGACACACCAATCTTTTTAGCTAAAGTCATCTTTTTATTTATTTGGTTTGATAGAGTTGAAAAGGCATCGCACAGACCTCATTGCAGACGATCGGCATCCAAGAACTCAGGGAGGGCGACCACTGCAATACCTTCTTCCGCAAGTGCTTCGCGTTCTTGCTGTGTTGCGGTTCCGCGAATAGGCCGCTCATCTGATTCACCCTCATGGATGCGACGGGCTTCGTCAGCGAAACGATCGCCGACATTCTCGGTCTTGCGCACGAACTCGCGCATCTGGTGCATGACGGCAGCCTGAAGTTGCATGAGTTGGGCGGATTCGTTCGACACAGCGACCTGATTCGATGACTGCGCGGGTGTGATGACTTGCGTCTCTGCCGCCGCAACGGGCTCTACAAAATGCCCGACATTGAGCCGTGGGGCAGAGAGGCGTTTTGTGATGGTCGTGTTTTGACAGAGTGGGCAGCCGACCAATCCCCTTACCTGCTGGGAGTCGTAATCGTCGTGCGAGCCGAACCAGCCTTCAAACAGATGGCCGTTCTCGCATTGCAGATCGAACACTTTTAGTCCCATACATCCAATCTTGTGGCAAAACCAGAAAAGACAAGCTTCAGAGTATACCGGAGGCCATCCAGAACACGCGGCTACGCCCCGAAATCGAGCCTAGGGACCGCTGCCAAGAGTTCGCGTGTCAAAGGGTGTATCGGCGCCTGCAACACCTGTTTGGCGTCACCCAGCTCAACAAGGATTCCGGCGTCCATCACCGCCACGCGGTCAGCAAAATATTCCACCACCCCGAAGTTGTGGGTGATAAACAAATACGCCATCCCGGTTTCTTCCTGCAGATCCGTCAATAAATCCAGAATCTGGGCCTGTACCGATACATCGAGTGCAGACGTGGGTTCGTCCAAAATCAACACGGCAGGCTCCACGGCGAGTGCCCGGGCGATCGCAATGCGTTGGCGCTGGCCTCCCGAAAACTCGTGCGGATAACGGTCA
>JBILHV010000031.1:0-10866 GCA_044350305.1 Burkholderiaceae bacterium | reverse complement strand
AAGCACCACCATTCCCGAGGCAATTAAGAGAAAACTATTGCGTGTCCAGCAAAACAAGGCTGTCGCGATCACGGCAGCTAACAGCCTTAAATCGACCTGAGGTCCTACCTCGGGGTGCCAAGGCAGAAGCTCTGGCACAATGATTCCCGTGAGCGCCGCAAGCGGCGCGTAACGTAGCGCACGCTGCAACCTATCGGGCAACGGCAAAAGATGTCCAAAAAGGACATAGCCCGTTCGGCAGATCACACTCGTTGCGGCGAGTAAGAGGATGGCTGAATAAACATACCAAGACTGGCTAATCAAGGCTCAGTGCTCCCTGGTTGCGTGTTTTTTGCAATCTGTGACTCGGCCCACATCCCCGCAGCAATACCCACCACGGTGGCTGCAACCAAGCCGATTCGTAGCGGCCACGGCTGCGTGAGCCAAGCCGTCACCCCTGCCGCCACCACCGAAATGACCGCGGGTCGGGTCTTGATTAAGGGCAACATCAACGCCATCAACGCCAAAACCGCCGCAAATTCAAGAGACCAAGACTCAGGCACCGACGCGCTGAGCGTAATGCCAATGAGAGAGGTCAGTTGCCACATGAGCCAGCAGGGGATGGTGGCACCAATAAAAAACCAGAGTTGCTCGGTATTGCCCTTTTGAGGTGCGCTACCAAAGCGCCCCATGAACGTCACAAAAACAATGTCAACATTCATAAACCCCAAGAACAAGCGCTTAAGCCAAGGCATGTGCTTGAAGTAAGGCTGCAGCGCAGCGCCAAAAATCACAAACCGCAGGTTCACGATGATGCCTGCACCAAAAATCAGCCACAACGGCGCACCCACAACTAATAACGGGATCGCGGTGAGCTGGGCCGACCCGGCATACACAAGCAGCGACATGATTGCGGCCGCCGTGACGCTTAGGCCCGACTTCACCATCGCCACACCCGTTACGATCCCCCAAATTGCGAGCGCAACGAGTCCCGGGGAAATGGTTCGGGCACCATCGATAAACGCGCGCCGTCTTAATGCACGTAAAGCGATCCGGTCAGACAAGGCAGCAGTCACGTAATCGGTTCAACAACAAACAACAATGCATGGATTGAGGAGGTTTTTTATCTTTTGTTCGCTCTATTGTAGACCGTGCAGTTGTTACAATCCCTCTAATACGTTATTTTCATGAGACGCTCAATGACTCAAGCATCAGGCTCCACTGAGAACCCACTAGCGATCACGCTGACGGGCGACGACTTACCTCTACATTGCCCAGGCCCCAAAGCTCCTCTCTGGAGCATGCACCCACGCGTCTTTCTTGATGTTGCCAAAACGGGCACAGCCAAATGCCCCTACTGCAGCACGGAGTACCGCATGGCACCCGGCGTGACTGTGCACGCCCACTAGGCCGCCCATCTTGCCAATCATCTTTGCCACCCCAGAAGAAGCAGAGCTCGCTTTTTATGATGCGCTTGAGCGTGCCGACCTGCCTCGCTTGATGCAAGTCTGGGCCGAAGATGAGGAAATCATCTGCGTGCATCCAGGCGGTTTGCGAATCGTCGGGCTACACGCTGTCAAAGAGTCCTGGCAAGAGATTCTGGCCAATGGCGGTTTACACATCCGACCGTCCTTGACGGTGGCTCTGCACAGCATGATGGGGGTGGTGCACTCCCTGATCGAACAAATTTCAGTGAAAAACGCGGACAGCACCGAAGTGGCGCATTGCTATGCAACCAACGTCTACCACAAGGGTCCGACCGGATGGAAACTAGTGATGCACCACGCCTCTGCAGCACCGGGTGAGGCGGGCATTCTAGATCTACACGACAAGCCTGGGCTTTTGCATTAAGCACCAACCCGTGAGCACCCTCCTCGACCTCTCCCCTTGTCCGACCCCTTGGTGGCTCCCCGAACGACACGCACAAACTCTATTCGGCGCTTTGCTTGCGCCCACTCACCGCATCCGTTTTTTTCGTGATCGGGTCGAGACTCCAGACGGCGACTTCATCGACCTTGACTGGAACGCACCCAACCTGCCACGCGCGCCAAAACGCGCACAGGACGCCGCACTGACACACACGGCCGCAACAGATTGGCTTGACGAAGCCGGGCGCCAAGCGCTAGGCCTCGCACCGGCTGCGCCCGCGCTGGTACTTCTGCATGGCCTAGAGGGCAGTAGCAACAGCCGTTACGCACAATCGATCACGCAGTACTTTCGGCAAGCAGGGTGGACAGTTGTTGTCGCGCACTTTAGAGGATGCTCCGGCTTTGCAAACCGTTTAGCGCGCGCCTATTACTCGGGTGACTCGGCTGAAATTCGTTTCATACTCGAGACCGTACGCGCCCGATTTCCTGCGGGTGACTGGCATGCGGTCGGCATCTCACTTGGCGGCAACGCCTTACTTAAGTACATGGGAGAATCACCCCAAGAAGTTGCGTGGCTCAACGCCGCGGCCGCGATCTCGGCACCGCTAGATCTCGTCGCCGTAGGTAACCACTTATCAGACGATCGCTTTAACCGCGAGATCTATTCGCGCCACTTCCTGCGTACCCTACGCCCCAAAGTACTCAAGAAAGCCGAACGCTTCCCCGGCGTCATCGACACGATACGCATCCAGCAAGCGCGCGACCTGCGTGACTTTGATAACGCCTATACCGCACCCATGCATGGATTTTCGGACGCGCTGGATTACTGGACACAATGTTCGAGCAAACGCTGGCTCGCTCATATCCGCACGCCGACACTCGTACTCAATGCACGCAACGATCCCTTCTTACCCGAAGCGACCTTACCAGGTCCGGCATATGGCAGCGCACTGGTCGAACTGCATCAACCCGCCCAGGGTGGACACGTTAGTTTCGTGACAGGCATCTGGCCTGGGCACCTTCGGTGGCTGCCTCAACGCATCGAAACCTTCTTCAAGTCTCGCTAGGCCAGCGGGTCAGCTATTTAAACCGCTCAAGCAAGCGTCGATCGTCTGCTATTTTGGTTGTCAAGGTTCGGATCTGACCATCAATCTGCGACTGCTCATAAAAATCTTGTGACTGCGCACGCGCCTGCTGCAGTTGTGTCACCGCCGCCGGTAACGCGCCTACGCGTTCGTAATAAGCAGCCATCGATTGCTTGGCTGCAATCGGCTCGCCAAGCCGATCCTGTGATGCGGCGAGCATCTTGTAAAAATCCGGTTCTTCGTTTGGCCACCGTTTGATTTGAGCCTTCAGGAAGTTTGCGGCCTCTGTGTCTTTGTTTGTACCTTGCAAGGTTTGCGCCATCCGCATCGCGAAAGAGCGGCGAGTGGGCCAACGCTTGCTGCCCGCCTGAGCCCCAGCCAAGGCTGCTGCGTATTGCCGATTTGCAATATCAATGTCGATTTTCTGCAAATCCAAATAAGGCGATGAGATCTTAAATGACTGCGCCTGCTGTAAAGCCGTTACGGCAGCCGCGGGATCCTGTCGGGAGAGGGCGGCTAACGAAACGCCATACCATGCGGCAGCGCGGCGCACCTGTGCCTCACTCGCGCCCCCTTCAGCACTCGGCGCACGGGCCTCCTCTTCCATCTGATCGAGCGCCTGGCGCAACGCCCGTGGATCCAGCGCTTGTAGGACCCGCGACTTCGCCCGCACAAACCAGAACTCATCCGAGCCCTGAGATTTGCTTGCCGGGAATTGTCGGACGCGGTTTTGCATGTCCGTCATCCGCTGAATACTCAAAGGATGCGTGGTGGCATACACGCCACCGCCACGCCCTTCGTTCAGGGAAGATGCGCTCATCAGTCTGCCAAACATCAAGGCCATGCCGTTTGGGTCATAACCTGCTTTGCGCAACATTTCCACACCTGTGCGGTCCGCCTCCTGCTCGGCATCACGAGAAAA
Source organism: Burkholderiaceae bacterium (assembly GCA_044350305.1). Lineage (GTDB taxonomy): Bacteria > Pseudomonadota > Gammaproteobacteria > Burkholderiales > Burkholderiaceae_B > Zwartia. The sequence continues at coordinate 7,012 of JBILHV010000031.1, read as the reverse complement.
ACCAAGTTGGCGATCGATCATGGCAGCTTGACCAAACGCTGCGATGCCCATCGCGGCTTGGCCTCCTCCGGGAATGAGAGCCGCCAAGATCGCTGCAGCCAAGGTCGCCAAGGCAAGGTGAGCGCCCTGCGTTTGCTGGGTCAATCCTCGCGCAATATGTCGTTGCGTCACATGTGCGATTTCGTGCGCCACCACTCCCGCGAGCTCAGACTCCGCCCCCGCCAACACGATCAGCCCGGTCTGTATGCCAATAAAGCCTCCTGGCATGGCAAACGCATTGACGATCGGGTTTCGTACACCGAACACATCTACCTGAGGCGCACCACCAGGCGCGAAGGCGGCAATTTTTCGACCCATTTCGTTCAGATACTGACTGAGATCCGGGTCATTGATGTATTCAGGATCCCGGCGACCCTGCACCATGATGGCCTCGCCCAGACGACGCTCTACCGAAGGAGATAACTCGGCCGACGACGGAGAACCCAAGGTTGGGACCGCAGCGGGTTGAGACCAGGCGGCAGGCGGAGCGCACAGCAGTGCAGCTACCACCCAAATAAGACACTTGGATGACGATTGAATTTGACGAGATTTTGTATGTTGGTAGGCCATACGCTTATGATAGCGGGTGTCGAGATATGTTCCGCCCTATGGGCGAATTTTTGCAAGGAATCAAAAGATGCGCCCAGTACGCAAAGCGGTTTTTCCCGTCGCCGGACTTGGTACCCGTTTTTTACCAGCTACCAAGGCTATGCCCAAAGAGATGCTACCCGTGGTGGACAAGCCCCTCATCCAGTATGCGGTCGAAGAGGCTGTGGCGGCCGGGATCACTGATTTGATCTTTGTCACCGGGCGCCACAAGCGCGCCATCGAGGATCATTTCGATTCCGCACCAGAGATGGAAAATGAATTGGCCCGCAAAGGCAAAGCCGAGTTACTTGCCATTGTTCAGGGCATCTTGCCTTCGAATGTTAGTTGTATCTACATTCGACAATCGGCACCGCTTGGGCTGGGCCATGCTGTTCTGACGGCGGCCCCCATCGTCGGCGACGAGCCTTTCGCCGTGCTGTTGGCAGACGACTTGCTCGACGCGGAACGTCCTGTCATCGGGCAGCTCATTGATGCAGCCCTCACCTACCAAGGCAGTATTCTGGGCGTTCAAGAAGTCCCACTGAGTGATACCGACCGATACGGCATTGTGGCAACAGATCCAGCCGGCCCACGCACCGAGCGTGTGCGACATATTGTCGAGAAGCCCAAGCCAGAGGTTGCGCCTTCCACGCTAGCGGTCGTTGGTCGATATGTTCTAGACGCACGCATCTTCGCGCACTTACGCCAAACACAAGCCGGCGCAGGCGGCGAGATTCAACTGACAGACGGGATCGCTTCCTTACTCAAAGAGCAAGCCGTGTTCGCACATCGTTATGACGGGATCCGCTACGACTGCGGCAACAAAGAAGGCATGTTTAAAGCAACGATCGCGCTCGGGCGCAAGTACCACGGCCTTATACCCTGATACGCTTGGCGACTCCCCAGCGCCCCTTAGCAGAAAGCCGCATCAAGGTGCGCAACGCTACCAATAGACCGATCACTTCGGTCATCGCAGCCGGTATCCACATGGTCAAGCCACCGATCATCTGATCGGTCTGCGCGGCCATGGGGATGGCGCGCCCACACAAATCAAACAAGGGGTATAAATCACGTTCGGTAAAGGCGATCACCGCACCCGCGACCATCTGCGGGGCCATCGTCAAAATCGGAGAGATCACGCGCCCGCCAGGCGTCATGGCGGCAGGCGGATTAGGCCGGCGATCCAAGATTAAATTCCAGTACATGAAGCCAGTAATCACAACCGACCAGTTCATGAGGCGGTACAGCCTCCAGTCCAACATCGAATAAAACTGAACCGACGGAATCAACCAAATCACGACCAAAAATACAAATAAAGCGGGTACGAATATGGGGTTGGTCAGTAGGGAAACCGTCCCGCGCCCCCAAGCCGTTTGGGTGAACCTAAACAGCGCCTGCCGCAGCGCACGTGGCAGGCCTGCACGCATCACCGAACCGGGATAAGCCGCCATCACCACCAGTGGTCCAAGATGGTGCAGCACAAGGTGTTGGATCCGATGCATAAAAAACATACGTTCGGCGTAATAGTCGAGCATCGTGTGCATCGACAAATACAACATGACCCACCCGCTCCAAAAGAACACTTGGCGTGTGCGCGACACGCGACGCACACGTGCGCCGCGCACGAAGAGCCAAGCGCTCAGCACGAAACACGCCACCAAAACAGGTGACAATTCCCAGGGGGTTAGCCAACTCAGCCAGTCCATCACACAACCTTTCAAATGATCGGAGATCGGCGCACAATCTACGCGTAAGATTGTAGTATGTTAGGGACAACCCATCAGACCAACCGCCACCGCAACCAACCTCGATCTCTTTTCGCTGAGAACCAAGGCCTCATGACCCACGCGCACAACACACTCAGCCCCTTCCCTCGTCGTCGCCAGCAAATGTTGAACTGGATGCGCAGCATGGGCGGCGGAATCGCTATTTTGCCCACGGGCCCTGAAGTTTCGCGTAACCGAGATAACCATTACGCGTTCCGATACGACAGCGATTTTTTCTACCTCACAGGCTTTACCGAAGCCAATGCCTGGCTCGTGCTGATCGCAGGTGAAACAGATCGAAGCATTTTGTTTTGTGAACCTAAAGATCCGCTCATGGAAACCTGGACCGGAAAACGCTGGGGGCCTACTGCAGCGGCGGAACACTTTGAGTTTGATCAAGCCTTCGCCACGACCGAACTCGAAACACAAATGCCCCTGCTCGTGACAGGCTTAAAAAATCTGTTCGCCAACACCTCGCGCAGTCGCAGTCCTCAATATCTGACGCAACTGCATGCTTGGATCAGCACCGCCCAAACTACGTTGCGGGGCACACGCGCCACACCCACCCAGTGGCTCGATATCGGCGAACCACTCAGCGAAATGCGCTTAGTCAAAGATGCGCACGAGCTCGATACGATGCGCCGTGCAGCCGCAATTTCTGCGCTCGGGCATGTGCGCGCGATGCAGGCCGCGCAACCTGGGCGACACGAGTACGAACTTGAGGCTGAACTTTTATATGTCTTTCGCAAGAACGGTGCGCAATCTGTCGCCTACGATAGTATCGTTGCGGCCGGCGGTAATGCGTGCACCTTGCATTATCGCGCTGGCTATACGGTCATGCGCGACGGCGATCTGGTCCTCATTGATGCAGGTTGCGAGCTCGACGGCTATGCCTCGGACATCACGCGCACGTTCCCCGCGAACGGCCGTTTTTCAGCTGCGCAACGTACGCTGTACGAAATCGTTCTAGCCGCCCAACGTGCTGCCACTGCGTGCGTATCGCCCGCGCATCATTGGAATGCTGCCCATGAGGCCGCGGTGCGTGTCTTGACTCAAGGTCTGCTTGACGAAAAACTGCTCACTGGGTCGCTTGAAAAAAATATCGAAACCGAAAGTTTTAAACGCTTTTACATGCATCGAACCGGACATTGGCTTGGCATGGATGTCCATGACGTAGGTGAGTATCGGACACCTCCTGCAGGCGCAGGAGAACGTGCGTGGCGAACACTGTCGCCAGGCATGGTGTTGACGATAGAGCCAGGCCTCTATGTCAAGCCTGCGCCAGATGTGCCAGAGGTATTTTGGAATATTGGCATTCGCATTGAGGACGATGCAGTCGTCACGCAACACGGCTGTGAGTTAATGACTAGGGGTGTACCCGTAGAAATTAGGGACATCGAGGACTTGATGCAACACAAAGATTGACGTACAACTAAGTTCTGGAATCCTGGGGCCCGAGACCAATGATGTTCGATCCCGTTCAGTTTGAACCCTTAGGTGGTATTTGCGTCATCGCGCATGATGACGCACAAAACGCATCGATCATTCGCGCGCTTGGGCAGTGGTGCGACGAGATGCGGGTACGCGAATTCGTCACGATTGAGCCGCTGCGTTTCCAAGACACTGCCATCGTACATGTCCACGCCAATGCCTTGCTCCACGAGAGCGCTCCTGATGCCGACATGCGTCTGCTTGCATCTAACTTTGGTTTCTCGACCACAGGGCCCGAGCACGAGTTGCTACGCGAGATATTCTTATCGAAAGCGATTAGTCCGGTTGCATCGAGTTTTCCGAGTCTCGACGAGCTGTTTGCCGCCATCCGTGTTCGTCGCAACATTGCAATGATTGCACGCCGCACTGAGCTATGGTTCAGCATCGACGAAGACACTCGCCCCACTACCCACTGGAAACAACTCAGTCCAGATAGCTTTGCGTTGATTGCGGGCCAGTCACTCCCCCGCGCACTTGAGTACTCCCTCTGCCCAGACATGACGGGACAACGCTACGGCTTCGCCTGTCGACAAGCTTCTGAGTATTTGATGTTGGCGGGCTTGGTGCAGGAGCTGGAGACAACCAACCCAGAGCTGCTCGATGCGATTGAACACCGCTGGGCATACGAGCCCATTCGCGGAGAATCATTCATCAACGCATTTTTAATGGAGCGCGGCTCGCGTGAACGACCCTTCCCCAAGCATCATTACGTCCCCGGAAGCCGCGTCTGGTTTAAGAATCCCGATGAATACTCAACAGACGTAGATGGGTTTGAAGGTTCCTGGGTGGTGTATATGGGTGCCGGAAAGTTCGTCAATCTTTGGGACAAAGTCGAACCCTATCCAATCGATACCAAGTGCTTAGAAATCTATCATTGGCGTCACTGCGTCGAACAAACTGCAGCGGGCGAATTGCGCATGAACGAAGATCGCGTCAAAGAAATGATCGAAGTATCGATGCTAGACGCCAGCGTTAAGCAAGGTATTTTGACTCAGATGATGGAGTACCGCGCGCCAGTACGGGTGTATGGCGAAGGTGGTTGTATCGATCTGACGCGTGAACAGGCTCGGTGGGTCTGCCCTCAAACAACCAACATCCGTATTTAGCCTTTTAGATCGAGACCGTCTAACCAACCGAGTGCGGACCAGACATAAATCACGATCATCGCGATCCCGAACATAAACGCGACGGTACCGATCAAGAGAGTGAAACCGGCCACCAATACTGGCCCCCAGCCGCTCGGCTGATGCCGCACCAGCCCAGGGTTATAGCGCGCATCAAAGCGCTGGTCACTCATGAGGCACAACACAATGGCCTCAATAAACCCATCCAGGGTGGGGATGAACAGCAAAAAAAACGCAGGGTTTTCCCACCAGATGTCGGCAAAGCCGCACGCAACCATCAGCCCCACGCTGATTAAGGACACGAGCCACGCATAGGGGCGTTTCAAATACCACCAATGCGCACCCACGCAACCCAGAACAGCTGCCAAGAGCCCCACCGTCACTTTATTTCGAAATGCTGGCGCTGCGTGTAGAGTAGTCATGGTGCCTAGGCAAAGGGAGTCGCTTACGTGAAGCCGCAAGAATAGCCTATCCCGATCTAAGGATTCAACCAAAGACCTTAGTCTGGTCCCACGATAGAATGCGGAATGCCTTTAGAGACCCCCGCCTGCGAGTTCGATATTGCCATCTTGGGTGGCGGCCCGGTGGGCTGCGCCCTGGCCTTGCTACTCGCGCGGCTAAGCCCGAGGCCTGAACGTATCGTCATGTTGCAGTCAGATGCTTCCTCGCGCTATGGTCATACGCCGCAGAGTGATCCTAGAGTCCTTGCGGTGAACCATGGCAGCCGCGTTTTACTCGAATCATTAGGCGCATGGCCCGACCTCTGCGCCGATATCCGTACGATTCATGTCTCGCAACGCGGCCGTCTGGGGCGTACATTAATTAAGCATTCGGATTTTGCTGTGCCACAACTAGGCTGTGTCGTGCGGTACGGGGCGCTCATCGAACAACTCACCCACGCTGTTCAAGAAAGCGGCGTAAGCGTGCGTCACGGCGCCAGCGCGCAAGTCATGCATCAAGACGCCCGTGGCGTACAGCTTTCGCGAGGGCCAGACAACCTGCGTGCTGCAATCGTTGTTCAAGCCGATGGCGGGAGCCCGACCAAAATTCGCCGCACCTATCAACAAATGGCGCTGCTCACGCGAGTGCGGGCGAGCCTCCCACGCACAGGGTGGGCGTTCGAGCGCTTCACACGTGAAGGGCCCTTGGCGATCTTGCCTCACCCCGAAGCAGCGGATCAACAATCGATCGTATGGTGTTGTGCGCCTGAGCGTGCTCAATATCTGCATACACTGAACCCAGCAGACTTTTCCCTTGCACTGACGCAGGCGTTTGGTGGGCGGCTTGGTTCGCTTGACGTACAAGAGAAGGTCTCCTTATTCCCTCTCGCACTAAGCGTGCGTGCCGCCCCAGTCAATGGACGTGTCATCGCGATTGGCAATGCCGCACAAACGCTCCACCCGGTGGCCGGTCAAGGGTTGAACCTCGGCTTACGCGACGCCGCCAGCCTGGCGATCGCGTTGCGTGACTGGCTTCCCGTCACAGGCCAAGAGCCAAGCGCAGCACTTGCGCAGTTTGTGCGGATGCGCCAGCCCGATCGCCAGCTCACCACACATCTGACCGATTTGATGTCGCGCGTGTTCACCTCGGGCTGGCCGATTGTTGAACACTCTGCTGGGCTCGCCTTGCTCGCCATGGACCTGATTCCTGCCTTGCGCGCCCCGCTCGCAAGACATCTTTTGCAGGGTTTGAGGCTGTAACGACGGGCAATCCAGTTGTTGCAGTCCAACCGATTACAATTTGCGCATGCAAATCGGTGCCTGGTCTCTCCCTAACAACGTGTTTGTCGCGCCCATGGCGGGCGTGACAGATCGCCCTTTTCGTCAGCTATGCAAAAAGCTGGGTGCGGGCTATGCCGTTTCGGAAATGGCGGCAAGCAATCCACAACTATGGCAAACGGTAAAGTCCTCACGCCGCCTGAACCATGACGGCGAGATCGAACCTGTTGCCGTACAGATCGCCGGAGCAGATCCCGCCATGATGGCGCAAGCTGCTGTCTTCAAT
>JBILHV010000248.1:0-3554 GCA_044350305.1 Burkholderiaceae bacterium | reverse complement strand
CATGATAGAGCTCGATATCGATAAGATTGATAGCCGGGTGAAGTATGTGGTGCCGACTGACTTGGCACGTAAGTATTTCGTTGCTTTAGGGCAAGCCATCGACAAAGCGGCTCAGCCTACCTGATCTATGCGACTTCGTTTTTGGGTTGACCAGTCGGGCTCTGCGCAGAACCGATCGTCATCCGCCACCGTTTCTTTGATGGGTATGTTTGGGGCAGGGCTAGCCGTAGCCGTGCTCTGGACATGCTTGTTCTACGCCAACGAGTGGCTGTTTTCAGCGTTCACGGTCAGTAAGGTGATTCACTGGATCTTCTTGCCAGCGGCGATACGAATGCTGGCGGTGATGGCACTCGGTTGGGTGGGGGCGATCGGCTTATTTATCGGCGCATTGTTGACCAATGACATGGTGTTGCATTCAGGGTGGGCCGACGCGCTTGTGATCGCCGCGTTGTCTGCACTGGGTCCGTTAGCCGCAGTGCGCTTCTGTTCGCAACGGCTGGGGCTGAGGGAGGACTTTGCCGGGCTGCGACCGACACAGTTACTGGTCTTTGCAGTGGTGGGTGCGATATGTAACGTCGTGCCGCACAATGTTTATTTTTTCTTTTCCGGCCATGCCCCTGATATTCTTTCAGGCATGTTGCCCATGCTAGTGGGGGACTTGCTAGGCACGCTGGTGGTTCTTTACCTCGCGAGCCTAGCGCTGAAGCTTCTGACGCTCAAACGGCTTACTTCTCGATCGTAATATTGCCGTCAGTGATGACTTTGCGCCACATCACGGTCTCATCAGCCATTTTCTTTGCAAACTCTGCTGGGGTACCCCCTGCGGCATCAAATCCAAGCTTCGCAAACTGAGCCAACAAGGTTGGATTTTGAATAGCTTTATTCAAGGCTTGATTGAGTTTGTCTTGAATTGCGGGTGGCAGCCCAGCAGGGCCAAAGACGCCAAACCAAGTCAGTGACTCATAACCCGGTACAAACTGCGACAGGGTGGGAATATCAGGCGCAACCGAAGATGGTTTGGGCGAGGTCACTGCTAAAGCACGTACCTTGCCATCGCGAATGTGGGGCAATGACACTGAAATCGAGTCAAACATCAAGTCTAAGCGGCCAGCCATCAGGTCTGGCATGGCGAGGGCCGTACCTTTGTAAGGTACATGTGTCATTTTTGTACCTGTCATCGCTAGGAAGCGCTCGGTAGAGAGATGTGGAATCCCTCCCGTTCCTGCCGAGCCAAAGTTCAATTTACCAGGATTTTTTTTGATGTAATCAATCAGCTCAGGCATTGTTTTTGCTGGCGATGACAGCGGAACCACCACAACCTGTGGTGACGCTGCGAGATACATAATCGGCGTGAAGTCTTTGATCGGCGAGTAGGGGATCTTGGGGTTTAAGATCGGCCCGATGGTGTGCGTGCTCGAAGTCGACAGCAGAATGGTGTAGCCGTCCGGCGCTGCGCGCGCAACCGATTCCGATCCGATCACGCCTGCCGCTCCAGCGCGGTTATCCACCACAACGGTTTGTCCAAGCTCCACACCGAGCTGTTGGGCCACTACGCGGCCGACGATATCGGTGGCTCCTCCGGCGGGGAATGGGATGATGAGCTTGATTGGCTTGCTGGGATAGGCTTGTGCCATCGAAGGCGTTGAAAGACATGCACCAACGAGGCCAAGAGTAGCGATTAAGATATTGCGGCGAGTGCTCATGTAAAGTACTCCGATAGTTGTATGAGAGGGACTTAGGGCGTTGATTCTGCTATTTAAGCGTATTCTTTGACGGCTAGACGCGCTGCCAGGGCTTGGGGTACGTCAATCGGCATGTCGAGCATCCAAAAAGACAGACCCTTGCCATGTGTGTCTAGATTGAGTGCGTCATTGACGCCGCCATCAAGAATACCCTCAAGAACAAAGTTCATCGCCTCGAGTTTAGGAAGCAAGTAGCGTGCCACATTCTTTGGGTGACGATAGCCAAACCATTGCGCCACACGCGCTTCGGTCAATTGTTCCACCAGCAGCGCGTAGCACTCTGCATCCCAGGCGATGACGCTGATGTTGGAGGTGTTGCCTTTGTCGCCCGCGCGGCTGTGTGCGAGTTGGTAGAGCGCAAGCTTAACGGTGGTGCTCATGGGCGTTGCTCCTGTGCAAAACTGTAGCCACAAGGCACGGCCTCGCGTGGAATCGTGCAAGACAAGGTGTCGAGGCGAGGGCGCAACGACGTGCGAACTCCACCGCCACCGGCAGGACCACAGCAGTATAACGAGGTCACGTCGCGCAGAATTTTTTCGGCAATCTCTTTCTGTAAGTGCACGCCGGCTACACGCAAGCGAACATCGCGTGACTCGGGTAGTCCTTGGTGCATTAACTCGCCGGCATCATCACCAAAAATACTAATCGCACCAATGAGGTCAATGCGCAGCGGCAAAAGATGGCCGATACGTTTGCGCACGGTCTCACCCGCAAGCGCTGCGCGCTCGCGCGCTTGAAAGCCTGCATAGGAAATTTCTGCTTCGGCAAGATAGCCGTTGTCGTAACACACGTTCACCTTCAGTTCGGCGGGTCGGGCGTGTCCGGTGACGCCGTCAACACGAATACGATCTGCGCCCTCAGAGGTAATCGTGACTTGCGTAATATCAGCGGTCACGTCTGGTGTCAGGTATTTGGCAGGATCATGGACCTCATAGAGGATCTGCTCGCGCCCGGTTCGATCATCGACACGGCCTCCGGTGTTGTCGGCCTTAAAGACAGAGAAGCTGCCATCTGCGCGTATCTCTGCAATCGGAAAACCGATCCGGTGCATGTCGGGCACGGGCTTTTGCCCAGGGACGCAGTAATACCCGCCGGAGACCTGTGTGCCGCACTCCAACATGTGTCCGGCCATGGTGCCGCACCCCATTTTGTGCCAATCGTCCATGGCCCAGCCAAAGTGCGCGATCGCAGGGCCCAAGGTGAGAGAGGGGTCCGAGACGCGACCTGTCACGACAACGTCAGCGCCATCGTTCAAGGCTTGTGCGATTTCAAAAGCGCCGATGTAGGCGTTGGCACTGACGACACGCGAGGGATCGATATCGGTGCCGAGTTTTTTAAGCAGAAACTTCAGTTGCTCAGGTTGGGTTAAATCGTCACCGTGCACCACGGCAATGCGCGGCACACGCAAGCCTCGCATACGCGCCAGGGCAAAGATGCGCTGGGCGGCGGCCTGGGGATTGGCTGCGCCAAAATTACTCACGATCTGGATGTTGTGCTCGAGACAGCGCTGCAAGACGGGGCCGACGAGGTCATCAAGAAGCGGCTCGTACCCCATCTGTGGGTTCTTACGTTTTTCAATTTGTGCAAGCGCAAGCGTGCGTTCAGCCAGCGTCTCGAAATTTAGTACGCCGCCGCCAAGCGCGATGAGTGTGTCGACAACAGGACCAACACCGTCGGTTCGGTCGCCTGAAAATCCCGTTGCGCAGCCGACATAAAGCGGCTTATCTGTTTTTGTTTTGCTCATGAAGGGCTCTCGTTTTTTGTTAGCTTACGACATTGATCGGTTTGCCTTGTACGAAGGCATTCAGATTG
>JBILHV010000247.1:0-3557 GCA_044350305.1 Burkholderiaceae bacterium | reverse complement strand
TTCTACAACCTGTTCGATATTCAGGGCGGACTGCACACGAGCATCCACGCCACGATGTTTCAAAGCATCTTGTAAGGCTAACGCGTTCATTACCGTCGCCATCATGCCCATGTAATCGGCCGTCGCACGATCCATTCCCTGCGCGCCGGGTGCCACGCCGCGGAATATATTGCCCCCACCAATCACAATCGCCAACTGCACACCCATCGCGACGACTTCAGCTACCTCATCAGTCATCCGCAGAATCGTGGCACGGTTGATCCCAAAGGGATCGTCACCCATAAGCGCTTCGCCAGACAGTTTGAGGAGGACTCGTTTATGCATTCTGCTGGTCATATGCGTTATTTCCCGAGGGTTTGATCACGAACAAAAGTGTAAACGAAAGCCGGGCGGGCATTGCTGCGCCGCCCGGCCTCAAGTACAAAATTATGCGTTTCCGGCAGCAGCAGCGGCAACTTCAGCTGCAAAGTCGCTGGTTTTCTTCTCAATACCTTCGCCCACCACAAACAACGAGAATCCGGCGATCGATGCATTTTTTTCTTTCAACATCTGCGCCACGGACTGTTTGTCATTTTTTACGAAAGGCTGGGAGAGCAACGCCACCTCTTTGAGAAACTTCAGGACCGAGCCCTCGACCATTTTCTCAACGATTTCCGCAGGCTTACCCGACTCTGCCGCCTTTAGGCGCGCAACTGAACGTTCGGCTTCCTTGTCCGCCGCAGAGACACCCGTCTCATCAACTGCACGGGGCTTGGTTGCCGCAATGTGCATCGCCAAATCTTTGCCAACTTCGTCCGGTCCAGCGAAGTCCACCAGCACACCGATTCTGCCGCTATGGACATAGCTCGCTAGTTTGTTAGCCGTGTTGTAGCGTTGAAAACGACGGATCGAGATGTTCTCCCCGATTTTCCCGACAAGCCCTGTACGCACGGAGTCAACCGTGCCGTCACCAAAGGCTGCGGAGGACAAGGCTCCCACATCGGAGATTGAAGAGGTTGCAACAAGTTTCGCGATGTTAGCTACAAATGCGACGAAATCATCGTTTTTTGCAACAAAGTCTGTTTCGCAATTGATTTCCACAACCGCGCCTTGCTTGGCGTCCGGCGAGATGTACAGACCAATCAAGCCTTCTGCTGTGACACGACTAGCGGCTTTACTCGCCTTGCTGCCGAGCTTGACGCGCAAGATTTCTTCAGCGCGCGCCATGTCGCCTGCGGCCTCGGTCAAGGCTTTCTTACATTCCATCATTGGCGCGTCAGTTTTCTCGCGCAGTTCTTTAACCATTGCGGCAGTGATTTCAGCCATAATTACTCCAAATTAAGTAAGCCGACCCCAATGCCGCGAAGCACAGGGTCAGGCAAGGTAGACAGGCGCCCCAAGTACCGCGCAGAGCGCGGTGGGTCGTTAGGCTTTCGCCTGATCGACTTCGATGAACTCTTCGCCCTGCGCAATTTCTTCAACCAAGCCGCTTACGTTATCAGCACGGCCGGCGAGCACGGCGTCAGCCACGCCTTTGGCGTAAAGCGCGATGGCTTTAGTAGAGTCGTCGTTACCAGGAATGATGTAATCAACGCCGTCTGGGGAATGGTTTGTGTCCACCACCGCCACAACAGGGATACCCAGCGCAATAGCTTCTGCCACTGCAATCTTGTGGTAACCCACGTCAATCATAAAAATCGCGCTTGGCAGGCCGTTCATGTCCTTGATGCCGCCAATCGACTTGTTCAGCTTGTCGAGTTCGCGCTGGAACATGAGGCCTTCTTTCTTGGTCATGCGCTCGGTACCGCCTTCAGCGATCATGACTTCCATATCTTTCAAGCGCTTGATCGAGCTCTTGACCGTTTTGAAGTTCGTCAGCATGCCACCCAGCCAACGGCTGTCAACAAACGGCATACCCGCGCGCTGCGCTTCGGAGGCAACGAGTTCACGGGCGGCGCGCTTGGTGCCCACAAACAAAACATTACCGCCTTTGGCAGCAACCTGACGCAAAAACTTAGTCGCATCCAAATAGTTCGCGACTGTTTTTTCGAGGTTGATAATATGAATTTTATTGCGATGGCCGAAAATAAATGGGGCCATCTTGGGGTTCCAATAACGGGTCTGGTGACCAAAGTGCACGCCCGCTTCCAACATTTCACGCATTAACGACATAATAAGAGCTCCGAGGGTTAGGTCTAGTGGTACGCCTGCACCAGCAAATAGCCAAAAAGGCTGTCATGCCGGCACCCTGGCGGCGCACCACGCGATTTGCAACATTGGGGTTTACAACATTGCGGTTTACAAGATCATTGCGGTTTACAAGATCTTTACCATGCAAAAAACACGGTAAGCCTATAATTCTACTATCTTTCACCCTCCCAATTCAAGTCAACATGGGTTTAGTCACCAATTCCACCGATTTAGACCGTATGCGTGCCGCGTGTAAAGATGCCGCAAAAGTGCTCGATTTCATTGCGCCCCACGTTAAACCGGGGGTGACCACAGGAGAGCTCGACAAACTGTGCCTGGACTTCCTGACAAACGTGCTCCAGGTCAAATCTGCCACGGTTGGTTACGCCCCACCCGGTTACCCCCCTTTCCCTGGCGCGATATGCACCTCCGTGAACCACCAAGTCTGTCATGGAATCCCCGGAGACAAGGTGCTGAAAAACGGCGACGTCCTCAATATTGACGTCACGATCATCAAAGATGAATGGTTTGGCGACACGAGTCGTATGTACTACGTGGGCGAGCCATCGATTCTCGCCAAACGCCTGACCGAGGTCACGTTTGACTGCATGTGGTTAGGCATTGCTCAAGTCAAACCTGGCAATACGCTCGGCGACATTGGTCAGGCCATACAGCGTCACGCCGAGCAGAACGGCTTTTCTGTCGTGCGCGAATTTTGCGGCCATGGGATTGGTAAAGTGTTTCACCAAGATCCTCAAATCTTGCACTATGGCAAAGCAGGCGCGGGGCAAAGGCTTGAGCCTGGATTGATTTTTACAGTTGAACCGATGATCAACGCTGGGCGTCGTGAAATACGTCAACTGTCTGATGGCTGGACCGTGGTCACACGAGATCACAGCCTGTCAGCGCAATGGGAGCACACTGTACTCGTCACCGACACCGGCTTCGAAGTTATGACGATCTCTGCAGACATGCCAGCCCCTCCGGCATTTATGACCTCCTAGCCCGCACACAACCCGCATCGCCTGAACCGATACGATGACTGACTCCATCACGCTCGCCACGATTCGCGCTCACGCCCAGGCTGCACGACTGTCTGCCATCGAAGCCTATCGTGCGAAGCCACAGGCCGACAGGTTGCTCGCAGCGCTGCGGCAATGCGCGGATCAAGCCTTACGTGAGTTGCTCAAGCATCTTCCCCTGCCGAAAGGGGCAGCGCTTGCTGCAGTAGGGGGCTATGGTCGCGGCGAGCTGTATCCTTTCTCAGATGTTGATTTACTTATTTTGCTCCCTGATGAGCCTAGCGAGAGCGATGAAGCCACACTGAGCGCGTTAGTCGCAGCGATGTGGGATATTGGACTTGAACCAGGCTGCAGCGTCCGTACAGT
>JBILHV010000030.1:0-10896 GCA_044350305.1 Burkholderiaceae bacterium | reverse complement strand
ATCCCAAGCCAACGCAGATACAACTCAGGCGTCATGCCCTCTGTTGGCATCGCCGCATTGCCGAGGGCGTGCATTTGCACAGGCAAGCCACTTGCTCCAATCGATAAAGCGGTGCGCAATGTGTGCTGCAAGCCGCTCCAAGTGTTGGGCACACGAGGCGCGCTTTGCCATAACAAGCGCTGCGCCCCCGCAAATAAATCCGAACTGAACACCACTCCTTCTGGCGGCACTTTATGCCCGGCCGCTGCGTCAAACAACGCGCGACGCGCTAGGGCCGGATACAGGGAGCGTAATACCGCGCCACTCTCACCGCCACGTGCAACCACGTGATCAGGTATGTCAAACTGCACATCACAGGCGGTTGCCCCAACACCTTCTTCTGCAAGGTGGCGGTGGCGTTCAGACCACGTCTTCATCGCGTCGCGATGCGTCAGATCCAGCAGACCGAAAGGCTTACCACCTGTTGCAGCGACGCCCTCAAATACATACGCCTCACCGCCTCCACCCACAAGCAGCCAACCGCGGTCTTCCAGCTCAGCAAAGATGGTGGATTCGGCCAGCGCGGCAGGAATTGTGTGCATACACAAGTGTGTCGCGTGCTTACCAAATTGACTCAATAATAGTTTCGGACTCGGAAAGCGTTCGGCGTCCCACTCCGGCAGGAGCTTCGAGTCTTGGTAGGTCCAGGCCGCCGGCGGCAACAACAATACGCCATCCACAGCAAGGCCTAAGCGACGGAACTCAGTGATGAGCTCAGCAGTCTGCGAGGCATTATGGCTTGCATGCTGCTCAACCCAGACACCCATCGACCATAAAACGGGTTGACCCGCACGCCCAGTGAGTTGGGTGTACTGGTTCAGTATTTCGGTGGGCTCACCTGCAAAAATAAAAACGTCCAGCGTTTCGTCTTCAATGGCGATCTTGTACTCAGCCGTCGATTCAGCGCCAAGGTCATGTTCAACCCGACCAAGCGTGTTGACGTAAACGCCCCAACCATTCGGACTCCATGCCAACGGCAAGGCGCGATGATCTGGCGCGTCAGAGACAATCGTTTCACCTCGACGATCCAAATCGCCTGAGGTTTCGCCCAAACCAAAAATCTTTTCGCTACGCTTGAGATCAAAGCCCAAGGACCAAAGTGCGTCCGAGCGAGCAACGCCAGACTCTGACAGCGTCAACGCCGTTTTGCCAAGGCGCTGCACATGCAGTTTGAACGGATTCACGGAAATATCCAGGCTCACATCGCCCTGCACAAGCCGCCAACCCTTCAACGCACCCTTGAGTGGTTCTAAGATGGCTTCGCCGATCGCCTCTGGACGAGCAAGCAACACCTCCGCATGCGCACGCGCACGCGCGCCGGGCAGAATATCTGCAGCAACAGCTTCGGGTCGGCCGCAGCGAATCCGGAACACGCCAGGCGCATGCGGTTCAACAGCGAGTCTGAATCCCGCACCTGCGTCGAACACCAGCTTGGTAGGCAGCGTATCGACTAGTTTGAGTGAGTCTAGGTGCATGTTTAGCGCGTGGGTGTAAAAGCGACCAAAGGCGCTATTTTGACGGATTTAAGTATTTTAATAAACTCGGCCCTCAATATCCCGGCTTGCGCTTATCTTTTTACTTAGCATATGCAAACATTGTGGGCGCCACACTTACCGTTCATTTGTTGTGCTTTTCGGCATTTACAGTGTAATTCCATAAAAAAATAGCCCTAGGACAGGCGTTTTTCTAGTGAAACTGGCTTAAATCTGACTAATTTGGTCAATTATATCGGTTTCCAAGGGCAAGGGCTCGCCATTTAGAGTCGCGGCGACCAAATCCCCTGCCAAACTTGACCAAGTCAGTCCTCGTGAGGCGAGCCCCGCTGCGGCCCAAAGGGTCTGTTCCGCATCTACCGCAGCGATCGCCGGCAGTCGTCCGGGCAACACCGCCCGCCAACCGGCCCACCCACTCAATACGCAATCCGCAAATCCCGACTCGACCAATCGCGACCCCAGTAAGCCATCGGTGCGCTGCATATTTTCCCTCGCTCCGGCGCTCGTGACAAAAACTTGATTCGCTCCGTGCAAATAACTACTTCCCGTTACGCACTGACCACTCAACGCCGGCAGCACATAACCATCTCCCGAAACAATACAGCGCGGCCCCCCCGATATCGCGCGTTCAGGAAGGTAGGTAATTTCACCTCCCAACTGATGCATCGTGCGCAATCGCGCCTCGGCAGCTAACAGTCCACTTGCGCTCAAAATATCTTGCGTGGCATACGCGGCAGCGACGATCACAATCGGCGCCTCTTCTAGCACCTGGCCCGCCACGTCCAGCACCTGCCACACATTTCCACGCCGCAACAGGCGATCGACCCGCGCAGCACGGCGAGAAACTGCAACGCCACTCAGCAATTGATTGATAAACGCCTCAGGCTGGACGCGCGCAGCCATGGGAAAATGAATGCCGCCTCTTTGCAGTGTCAGGCCGGCGATCGCGCTCGCCTCCTTTGCCTCCACAAACTTAGCCCAGGCTTCTGGCAACTTCAGCCCAGACACCACGTCCTCCAGGTCAACAACCCGCCCAGAGGTACGCGACAACTGTAAGGCGCCGCAGGGTTCAAACGCCTCAGCCGTCAAATGCCCCCAGCGATGATGCGCAAGCAAAGTTCCCGCCCGAGACAAGCGTGCACGCACATCATCGTCACGCGTCAACATCGGGGTTAAGGCTGCCGCCAGGTGTCCTTGGTGCGAACCGTGTTGGCCTACAGACGCCTCGAGGACCTTGACAGTCCAACCCCTCAAAGAAAGCGCATAGGCGACTCCAGCGCCTGCGAACCCACCCCCCACAACCACTGCGTGTTGATGACCTTCGCGTTGCACGGGCGAGGTCAACGGTGCGGCTTGAACAACGTGTGACCACACGCCGTCATGCACTGCGCCTTGCGCCCACAACGCTGAAGCCCGATCCTCAAAGCGGTCAGGCACTCCAGAAGCAGGCGGCCATGGCATGGCGAGTTTGCCCTGCGGCAACAGTACTTTCGTCGCTGCGCCGAACATCGCTTCAATCTCTTCAGGCGGATCAGAACGTAGTGAAGCCGCTAGCACCACGGCATCGGCACGTACCGACAAACGCTGCAGCATGGTGGATGGTTGCCCAACGGCCAGAGTGAGCGTGACGCATAACGCCTCAAACTCAAGGCGATGCACGCCCAAGAGATTCAAGGGCCATGCGTCCACCAACTGCTGCACGCAAGACTCCATGCCGGCGGGGCATGTTTGTAACAAGCGTGCGCGTAATGCTTGGGGGTCCCCGAGTGCAGGGAGCAAGCCCACAACGTGGAGGCATCGACTCCGCTGCGGATCTCGACGCCACGCATCCCACAGAGACAAGAACAGACGGCCTTCACCAAAGGCGGTGTCAACGATGGTGTACGCGCGGCGACTGGCCCAAACGTGAGGCAGCCCAAGCGCAGCCGATACTGGGGGCCATGACATCATTAGGGCCGCAAGTCACGCCGCAAAATTTTTCCTACATTGCTTTTCGGGAGTTCTGCGCGAAACTCGATCGCACGGGGACACTTATAACGACTCAATTCACGCGCGCACCAGTCGTGAACAGCTTCTTCACTCAGTTGTGGGTCCAAGGGCACGACAAATAGCTTCACTGCCTCACCCGAAGCAGAATCTGGCACACCCACCGCAGCACATTCCAACACGCCCGGATGGCTCGACACCACCGCTTCGACTTCGCTGGGATACACATTAAAGCCAGACACAACAATCAAATCTTTTTTACGATCCACCAAAAAGACATAGCCTTCGGCAGTCATATAGCCAATGTCTCCTGTGCGCAAGAAACCATCGGACGTGAACGCTGCGGTCGTGTCGTGCGGCGCATTCCAATAGCCTCGCATGACTTGGGGCCCACGCACGGCGATTTCGCCACGCTCGCCTGTCTCGACAAACGCCCCTTGCTCATCGACGATACGCACCTCGGTTGACGGCAGCGGCAACCCGATGCTTCCAGAATAAGCCTGCGCATTGGTCGGGTTGGCCGTCACAACAGGGGAGGTCTCGGATAGTCCGTAACCTTCAATGAGCGGCCGTCCCGTCACAGCTACCCAGCGCTGCGCGACGGCTTGCTGAATCGCCATGCCGCCACCAAAGGCCAAGCGCAAAGACTGAAAATCAAGCGTCTCAAATTGCGCTTCGTTCAATAAAACATTGAACAAGGTGTTCACGCCGGGAAATACATGCGGTGGATCTTTACGCCAGGCATAGAGCAATGACGCACGATCACGGGGGTTAATCACCAACACGCTTTTCATCCCAGCATGCAAGGCATAGAACCCACACACGGTCATCGCAAACACGTGATAAAGCGGCAAAGCGGTCAGCATCGTCAACGGCCGGGGCAACAAATCACCGAGTGCCGGTTGAGCGACGGCCTGCACTTGCAAAACGTTGGACACGAGATTACGGTGCGTCAGCATGGCAGCCCGGGGCGCACCCGTTGTCCCACCTGTGTATTGCAGCGCAGCCAGGTCATCCATCGCGATATCAGGTGCCTGCCAGGATAAGTCTCGTCCCAACCGCAGTACAAAACGCCACGGCCATGCTCCCGGCATCGGTTTTTTCGGACCGAGCTTTTTTAGATGCCGTGCACCGAAGTTAATGACAACTGATTTCAGTGCGCCCAACATATCGCCAGGCGAGACGATCACTCTGTGCAATAACGCATCGCAATCCGTAACCTGCTCAAGCGTATCGGCCACGCTTTCAAACACCACAATCACGCTCGCACCGCTATCACGCAACTGCGCGCCAAGCTCCCTTGGGGTACAGAGCGGATTCACGTTGACCGCAACACAACCCGCTTTGAGGGTCCCGAATAGCGCAACCGGGTATGCCAACACATTGGGCAACATCAGCGCAACGCGGGCGCCAGGGTCCAGCCCAAGCGACTGCAACCACTTCGCAAAGCATGCAGCCTCTTGTTCAAGCTTTGCATACGTCAGCTGTGCCCCAAAGGACTGCACTGCCGCGCGCGGGCCGTATCGTTTGCACGCCTGCTCGAGCAAATCTACTAAAGAGGCATAACCTTCGGTCGAAATCGTTGGCGGAACGCCTTCAGGATAACTACTAATCCATGGTGAGTTCATGGTCTATTGTCAACTCGAAATATAGGTTTAGAACGTCATTTTCATCGATAATACTGGTAGACATGGTTGATTAAAGTGATTTGCATGAAACTTCTTGAGCCCTTTTTAAGCTGGCAGTCCGAAATTCAAGCGATTCGGCGCGATATCCACGCCCACCCAGAGCTCCGCTACGAAGAGCAGCGTACGGCCGATGTCGTGGCGGAGGCCTTACAGAAATGGGGCATCCCAGTTCACCGAGGATTGGGCGGAACAGGTGTGGTGGGCATCATCACGGGCCGCACAACCGGAACCCGCGCAATTGGGCTGCGCGCCGATATCGACGCCCTCCCCATGCAAGAGCTCAACACCTTTGAGCATGCCAGTCGCCACCCCGGAAAAATGCACGGTTGCGGTCACGACGGGCATACCGCGATGTTGCTTAACGCGGCACGCTACCTGGCAGAAAACAAGAATTTTGACGGCACGGTTTACGCTATTTTCCAGCCCGCCGAAGAAGGCGGTGCAGGCGCCAAGCGCATGATCGACGACGGCCTGTTCACTCAATTTCCCATGCAAGCCGTTTTCGGGATGCACAACTGGCCCGGTATGCCAGTCGGACAGTTCGGCGTCACGGCCGGCCCGATGATGGGCTCGAGCAATCGATTCTCCATCAAGGTCCGCGGCAAGGGTGGCCACGCCGCGATGCCGCACTTGGGCGTCGATCCTGTCATGACCGCCGTGCAAATCGCCCAGGCATTACAAACCATCATCACGCGTAACCGTCACCCCCTAGAGGCCGCCATATTGAGCATTACGCAAATTCATACGGGCAGCGCAGATAACGTCATTCCCACCGATGCGATCATGGCAGGTACCGTGCGGACCTTCACCATTGAGACCCTCGACCTGATTGAAAAACGTATGCGCGAAGTGGCGGAGCACACTGCCGCAGCGATGGGTGCTGAGGCTGATTTTTCCTTTCATCGCGTCTATCCGCCTACCATTAACCATCCAGCTGAAACGGCATTTTGCGTCGATGTCATGCGCGAAATCGTTGGAACCGAGCAAGTAAACGACCATGTTGTGCCCACCATGGGGGCTGAAGACTTTGCCTTCATGCTGCAAGAGGTGCCAGGCTGCTACGTCTGGATCGGCAACGGCATGGGGGATCATCGGGACGCCGGCCACGGGCTAGGCCCCTGCATGCTGCATAACGGCTCCTACGACTTCAATGACGACTTACTCCCCCTGGGCGCAACCTACTGGGTAAAACTGGCTGAAAATTGGTTTAAGCGGTAAGCCAAATATCGGAGTAGTATCTCGGTCATTCTTAATTGACCTGTCATCCCCGCATGTCTCAACCTGCCCTCACGAGCGCCTCACCCTGGCGCGACAAACTCAACGGAATGCTTTTTGTCGGGCTGCTCGCCGCCGCGGTGGTGCAGCTCGCGGGCATCTCTTTCGTGAAAACCTTGGGCTTCAGCCCGCTGGTGATTGGGATTGTCTGCGGCATGCTGTATGGCAACTTTTTACGCGGAACCATGCCCGCCGAATGGGGGGCTGGCGTTCACTTCACCGCGCGTAGGCTGTTACGCGTCGCGGTGGCGTTTTATGGTCTCAACATCAGTATTCAACAAATTATCGAGGTCGGCTTACCCGGACTGCTCGTGTCTGTGGGCATCGTAGTGGGGGTGCTTGTATTGGGCACGGTGATCGGCACTCGGGTACTCAAGCTCGATCGCGATACAGCGATGCTGACCGCCTCAGGTAGCGCAGTATGCGGCGCAGCCGCTGTCTTGGCTTTCGAGTCCACCCTCAAATCCGCACCCCACAAAACCGCTGTGGCCGTCGCAACCGTGGTTCTGTTCGGCACGATCTCCATGTTCTTCTACCCCCTGATTTATCAGGCAGGCTGGATAGACATGGACACACGAGCGTTTGGCATTTTCCTAGGTGGCGCGGTGCATGAAGTCGCGCAAGTGGTGGCGTCTGCTAGCAATATCGACCCCGCCACAACAGAAATTGCCACAATCGTCAAAATGACCCGCGTGGCGCTGTTGATCCCGATTTTGCTCTTGGCGGGACTTTGGCTTCAACGCACCGCAATGGCCGCAGCAGCACCCGGCACAAAGAAGCCTAACCTGCCTATCCCCTGGTTCGCAATCGGGTTCCTAGTGCTCGCGCTGATTAACTCCGCAGAGATCATCCCTCCAAACGTCCTGCAGCTACTTCGCACACTCGACATCTTCGTGTTGACCATGGCCATGACGGCGCTGGGGATCGAGACACGCTTTGCTCAAATGCGCCAGGCTGGGCCTCGTGTCATGGCACTTGGTGCGATCTTGTTTATACTGCTCGGATGCGGCGGCTATGCATTGGTCAAGATTGTGACCTAACTCTTGCATGGCTTGAGCCACAAGCAGTTATTGACCCACTCGTTGGCACGGGCTCCCCATGACGCAAACAACCCCTGACGCGCCCGTCACCGCTCGGCGGCTTGATCCCGAGGATGCTCAGCTCGCACTTGCCAAAGTGCAAGAGCTGTTGCAACGTCACCAACTCGTCGAAAATCTCGTCCATCGTCAGGAAGAAAACGATCAACGTGCTGGTCTGGTCGAAGGCTTGCTACAACGCCAGCACGACGCAGAAATCACGTCGCTTGTTAACGATCTGCACCCTGCCGATATTGCTTTCATCTTAAGCTCTGTCCCAAAAGCAGAGCGCCAAATGATTTGGCGTTTGGTGGGTGCCCAACACGACGCCGATGTATTGCTTGAAGTTGACGATTGGGTGCGCGAATCGCTCATTGAAGCGATGGATCGTAAAGATCTCGTGGCGGCCACCGGCAACATGGATGCCGATGAGCTCGCAGATCTCGCACCTGACCTGCCTGCCGATGTGGTGGCGGAAGTGCAAAAGGGCCTGACGATCGAAGAGCGGGCGCGTTTGATTGAGGCCATGGGCTATCCAGAGGATAGCGTGGGCGGCATCATGGACTTCGAGATGGTGCGCGTGCGTGAGGACGTGACCCTTGAGGTTGTGCTGCGCTACCTCCGTCGCTTACCGGAGTTACCCGACCACACCGATCAGATCTTTGTCGTAAATCGCTCGGATAAGCTGCTAGGCACGCTCACTCTATCCGCACTGCTTGTCAACGAACCTGAAGTGGACGTCAGCCAGGTAATGAGCACAGAGTATCTGTCGCTCAGCCCGCTAGATTCAGACTCTGACGCAGCTGGGGCCTTCGAGCGCTATGACCTCGTATCAGCGCCTGTCGTCGACGACCTTGGCCGTCTCGTGGGTCGCGTCACCATTGGCGAGGTCGTGGATGTGATCCGAGAAGACTCGGATGAGCAAGCGCTGTCTCGTGCCGGTATGCAGGAAGAAGACATCTTTGCGCCGGTCACCATGGCACTTCGTAACCGGGCGCCCTGGCTGATCCTGAACTTATGCACCGCCGCGACCGCCTCGTTTGTGGCCTCGCTCTTCGAGGATACCGTCAGCAGCATCGTCGTACTCGCATTTTTAATGTCGATCGTAGCGGGCATTGGCGGCAACTCGGGCAATCAAACGATGACCTTGATTATTCGTGCGCTAGCTGTGGGCCGGATCACACCTAAAAACGTATGGCCCTTGGTCAAGCGTGAAATGCTCGTCACCTTTTTAGTCGGCTTGCTCGGGAGCTCAATCGCCGCAGTCTTTGCCTGGCTCATTTCGCATTCCGTTTCAATCGCACTCGTCATGATGGGTGCCATGATCTGCAACATGCTCGTTGGCGCCACCATTGGTGTACTTGTACCGGTGGTTCGCACGCGGCTGGGCAAGGACCCTGCCATGGGATCGTCCGTGCTTCTGACCTTTGCAACGGATTCGCTGGGCTTCTTTATCTTTTTAGGTCTGGCGACTATATTTTTGATCTAACGAGACCGCTCTTAATTCAAGGTCTGCGCTGAGGCCAAGACGCGATTGACATGCGTGCCGATACGCCCCGCATCCATGCCATAAACATGAATAGATACGGCGGGCTCAGTCGCCCGATTGCCAAGGCGGTGAATAAACTCAAGCCCCGCGTGTCCACATGCGCTGTACCCAGGCTCGCGTGTAAATTGGCTCAGCAGGTAGGCGTGGCGTTGCGAACTATCCCATTGATAAAAGCCCTCGGTTAACTCTCCGGCCAAAATACGGTAGGCGCACCACGCATAATGTGCGTGAATCGGACTGCACTGCTGAGATCCCCACACTAAACCAACCACCGTAAAACGCCCAAGCCGATCCGCATGCAGGATGTGGCGTGTATAACTCTGCGTGGATCTCGGGAGCGCCAAAATGGTCGCAGTGAGATCTACCGCAGCCCGCCGGCCAAGCTGTTGGCCAATTGCTTGCCGCATGCGGTAAGGCACTAAATCAGGCTCACTCAAGCATGCTGCCTCGAGGTCTGCGGGCAGGCCCGGCACGACTCTGTCCAGCAAAGAAAACGGCAAGTCAGCTTCCGGATTGGATTCCAGAGTGACTTGCCGGCCAGCATGCGACTGGGAGAGGAGACTAGACATCCTCACATGATAGAGAGCCTCCATAAGAAATAATTTGCTAATTTTGCTATTTTTATTATTTAATTAGAAAATTTTTCTACTTTTAATGAATAAATCAGACTAAATATGCCAATCGACAAGAAAGACCGGGAAATCCTTCGTTTAATGCAAGAAGATGCCGGCTTATCGCTTGCCGATTTGGCCGCAGCCGTCAACCTGACGCCAACTCCGTGTTGGAGACGTATCCAAAAACTCCAAGCAGAGGGCGTTATTCGAAAACAGGTTGCCCTCTGTGATGCGCGCAAACTCAATCTTGGGCTCACGACCTTTGTCACGATTCGCACAAGTCAACACAATGAAAAATGGATGCAACGCTTTGTGGATGGCGCAACCAGTATCCCCGAGATTGTTGAAATCTATCGCTTGAGCGGCGATGCCGACTACTTGCTAAAGATTGTCGTGCCGGATATCGATCGCTATGACAGCGTCTACAAAAGACTGATTCGCTCAGTCGATCTCTTAGACGTCAGCTCAGCCTTTGCCATGGAAACCATCAAGTGCACTACCGCACTACCACTTGATTACGCGCAGTGAACTTAGTCCTGATTGTCATGCATGGATGGGTCTGCCATCCATGCTCGCGTCAAGGTGTAGGTGACGGCCAGCGCGACCGGGCCAACAAAGATCCCGATCAAGCCAAAACTAATCAAGCCGCCAATCACTCCCGCAAAAATCAATAACAAGGGAAGATCTGCACCTCGCTTGATCAACATGGGTCGCAAGAAATTATCCAGGCTCACTACCACCAAACTCCAGACCAGCAAAAACGTGGCCCAGCCCGTGTCCCCTTCCCAGTACATCCATGCGACCGCAGGAAACAAAACGAGACTCGGGCCGATCTGCGCAATACATAACATCAGCATCGCCGCGGACAACACCGCCGCGAATGGTACGCCCGCAATCACAAGACCCAGGCCACCCAGCGCCGTTTGCGTGACAGCCGTCACACCCACACCCAACGCAACTGCCCGAATCGCCTGCCCGGCTAAGACGATCGCGTCTTCGCCCCTCTTACCAGCCAAACGTTTACCAAAACCTCGTGCCATCGACGCCGCGGCCTCACCCGATGCATAAAAAATCGCAGCAATCACAACGACCAAAAAGAACTGAATCAACATACCGCCTAAACCACCAAACTGCGACAACAACCACTTGCCTGTCGAACTAGCATAAGAGATCGGA
>JBILHV010000246.1:0-3563 GCA_044350305.1 Burkholderiaceae bacterium | reverse complement strand
ACCCATCTTCCATCGCCTATGCAAGACATCTGGGCGCTCGTGCAAGATCCGGATGATCCGAACATCATTTACGCAGGCACCCGTCCGGCCGCGTTCTATCGCTCCAAAGATGCTGGCGCGACGTGGGAAGAACTAAAAGCCCCCGGCATACAAAAATTTTCTGACATCAATATGGGGCCTACGCGGGTCACGCAGATGCTGTTTGATCCCAAAGATCACAATACGATGTGGGCTGTGGTGGAGATCGGCGGCGTGTATCGCAGCCAAGACCGCGGCAAAACCTGGGAACTTAAAACAGAGGGGCTGGTGTCAGCCGACATGCACGGCATCGCGATCGTGCACGACGCGAAAGGCCAAAAGATTCTCTACGCCACCACCAACCGTGGCTTGCATCGCAGCACGGATAACGGTGAGCACTGGACTTTCATCACGCTCGATGCACCGTGGCAATACACACGCGGTATCGTCGTCAGCCCTGACAACGATGCAGTCATTTTTCTGACCAACGGCAACGGCCCACCTGGCAACACAGGCAAACTCTGGCGTAGCTCTGATTATGGCTACACCTGGCAGACCCTCACGCTTCCTGGCGTGCTGAACAGTACGCCATGGTCTGTAACGACACATCCGCATGATCCCAAACTTCTGTTCACCTACACAAACCTGGGCCAACTGTTTCGCAGTATCGATGGTGGTGATCATTGGGAAAGACTGCCCCACGAGTTTGGCGAGCTGCGCGCCTTGCACTGGCGCCCGACCGTTTATCCAGCGGGCCGCCCTGCGCACTCAATTACCGTTAGGCCACCCGTAGCGGTGAGCCCAACAGTGGCACCTGCCGCGGCGTAGTGCTAGCCTAAGGGCAATCAAAAAAATACATAAAACACGGAATAATCGGAGACCATTTTGACAACATCATCCAACGCACCACCACTACGCTTTCCCGTCCTATCCGCAGAACAAATGTCTGCGCGTCAAAAAGAAGTCGCAGACGCTATCGCCGGCGGACCACGTGGCGGGATTCGCGGGCCTTTTCTTGCCCTGATCCATCATCCAGAACTCGCCAATTGTGTGCAACAGCTTGGAGAGCATCTACGCTATGGCGCAGCGATCTCGCCCGCGCATATTGAGCTGATCGTCTTGACCGTCGCACGTCACTGGAACTGTCAGTACGAATGGTTCGCGCACGAACGCATCGCACGCAGCACAACGGATCTCGCCGACGACATCATCAAAGCACTCGCGCGCGGTGAAACGCCCGCGACGCTCTCAGCCGAGCAACGTACCTTGCACATCCTTGCCAAAGAGTCCCTCACGCAAGGCCATCCGAGCGACGCCATCTATGAACAAGCCGTTGCGGCCTTCGGTAGGCCTGGCGTGCTTGATGCACTTGCCCTCACCGGCTACTACAGCATGATCGCGATGGTGTTGAACACCGCAAAGATCCCGCTGCCAGATGGCACCGAGCCCCCATTGAAGCCGTTGAAATAATCCCGCACGATACGCATAGACGGAAAGGATTTTTATGAGCACAACCACATCAGCAACGACAACCACCCTCTCAGCTAGCGCACGCCTAGCCGGCAAGCCCATCCGCGTGGGCTTGATGGTGCCGATCAACAACACCACGATGGAAGGCGAGTTACTCGGTTGGTTGCCCGAAGGCTCCACCGTGCGCACGCTTCGGATTCCACGCGGCAAGGGTCTCCTCACTGAAGAGACCTTACCCGCGTACAAAGAAGCAGCGGTTGAACTTGCCCAAAAATTCAACGAGTCCCCCGTTGATGTGATCGCCTACGGCTGTACAGCAGCAGGCTTCATCCTCGGCCCCAAAGGCGATGCCGAGATCGCCGAGCGCTTGTCTGAGACCACTGGCAAACCTGTTGTCACGACCGCACGCTCGATGGTGCAAGCCTTGCAAGCAATTGGTGCGCATAACATTTCCTTACTCACGCCCTATCAAGATGACGTGAATATTCGTCTACGCGCATTTTTGCAATCGGGCGATATTGGTGTGGAGCACTTTGATAGTTTTTACGCGGCCGATGTTGTCGCGCTTGGTCAGATTACAGAAAACCAAGTCGATGATCGTGCCAAGCCCTTGTGCAAGGGCGATGTCGATGCGATGTTTATCGCGTGTTCACAGTTACCAACATTGAATGTTGTGGATCCGCTAACCAAACAATGGGGTAAGCCCGTGCTGTCATCGATTCAGGTCACTGCGCAGTACGCGATGCAGGCGGTTGAGAAAAGCTAACCCACCGCGCGGGCAGGCAGTGCAACGATATCTTCGTTCGAAGCAATCTGCGCACTGACCTCTTGCGCGGCTTGCATCACCAACGGTGCAAAGTCGCGAAACAACTCGCAGCGTAAGGTCTTGTTAGAAGCCGCCAAGGCAAGACTGCCAAGCACTTCACCATCCCGGTTGAACAAAGGCGCCGCGATCGACATAATGCCCGCGTTGTAATCCCCCACTGTCATGCAATAGCCCAGCTGACGGATTTGTTTCAACGAAGACTTAAAGGCTTCCCAATCAGCGCCCAACCCAACAGAACCAATCGCGTCAGCATGGCGTGCGTACAAAATCCGTAATTGATGCATCGGCAAATGCGCCAGAATACTTTTAGCGGAGGCGCCCGCTACCAAGGGACGGCGCTGACCGCGATTAAACAAACCAGCGGGCACATTGCGCCCGCGCGCTTGTTGCACACACATCACTGAATCGCTAAACAATATGCACAGCAAGGAGCTATGCCCCGTGTCGTGGGTTAAGCGTTGCCCGACCGGCGAGCCTGCGATATAGACCGGATCGCTCTCGCGCGAGACGCGATCTAATTCCATGATGCGCGGGCCCAGCACATACGACCCGTTCGCCACCCGCGCCAAATAACCCGAGGTGTGCAACACCTTCAGATACCGGTAGCAAGTCGAAGCGGGCGCGCCAGAATGCTGGATCAAGTCTTCCGACGACCAGATCGGGCGATCCGTCGTGAATACGCCCAACAAACCCAGCATTTTTTCAAGGCTACTCATTGCGCACTGCGTATCCTAAACATTACATAACCCATTGTAGGAGGGCATGACTTTGCAAAGATTTTATCGGATAATAGTTTCTTACGATATTAGAACTATTTTAAACTCGGAGACCTGCCATGCAATCAGCACACGCCTTAAAACGCTTCATCCGTACCCTGTCGCTCACCGCCTTTACCGCCGCGGCAGCTCTCTCGGTATCGATGCCTAGCGCTCACGCGCAAGCCGCCTGGCCCAACAAACCCATCCGTGTCGTCGTACCTTTCGCACCCGGCTCCTTTACTGACACCGCAGCCCGCACAGTTGGTGCAGAACTATCGGCCCAGCTTGGCCAACCCGTCATCGTTGAAAACAAAGGCGGTGCTGGCAGCACGCTAGGCACTGATATCGTCGCCAAAGCCTCAGCGGATGGCTACACCTTTTTAGTCACAGACAACTCCTTTGCTGTCTCGGCCGCCCTCTACAAAAAGCTGCCCTACAACCCCAAAGAAATCATTCAGGTGTCATTGCTTGCAGATGGCCCGGCCGTGCTG
>JBILHV010000244.1:0-3581 GCA_044350305.1 Burkholderiaceae bacterium | reverse complement strand
GACCAACCTCGCGCTCCCCCGGCTTACAAGCTATTCGAGTGGCCTTACCTCAAAGCGGTAGATGCCCTGATATCTGGCGAGATCAAAGCGCTGACGACTGTCGATGGTGTAGATTCGAAGATCATCCAAAGACTGTTAGCCGATCCCAACATACGGATCGCAAACTTTCCACTTGCCCCCGCATACGTCAAGCGCTTTCCCCATCTAGATCTTGTATCAGTCCCCCGCGGATCGTTTAACAACTCACCTATTTTTCCGTCGGTCGACATACAAATGGTCGCAACAAGCCTCACGCTAGTTGTAGAAAAAGATTTACATCCCGCTCTGCAGCTTTTATTTTTAATGGCAATTGATAGCCTTGGAGACGCACGCGATCAATTTTTTTATAAGCCAGATGATTTTCCATCCCAGAAAGACGGCAATATTTCTTTATCACCCATTGCTAAACAGTATTTTACGAAAGGCCCTCCAGATGCCTTGAACTATGTCGGTTTTATATTAGCCAGCTTCGTCGATCGTATTTGGTTTTTTATTCTGAGTGCGCTCGCAATCTTTTATCCCTTGTATCGTCTGCTTCCAAACTTTCGCACGACACTTGGAAATATAAAGGTCAGCGATGCACAAGAAATGCTCTACCTCATACAAGAGCGCTTTTCTGATGCACAAACGCAGGCCGAGTTTGATGCCACCATGCAGGACTTTATAACCTTTCAAGAAGAAGTAGCGCTATGGATACCGCGCATTAGTATCCCAGCCTACTATCAGATCGTACGCCCAATAGAGCATGTAAAAAAAATTGCCACTGACCGTCAAGAGTTTCTGAAGCGAAGCGTATCCAGCCCCGCCTAACTAACGCTCTAGCCTTAAGCCAATGTACGTTTAGTCTGGCGAATCACGGCTTTTTATGTATTGCACTATGTCAGCGGAGCCGCGACTCGACACACGCCCTGTACAAATGTGACTTAGCGCGCTTGCACCTCGAACAATATCGACACCCGAATCCACTGTCTCACAATTTGTCCGCTTTTGTGAGCAGGTGAATATTTCCATTTTTTGACCGTAGCAAGCGCGGACGCATCAAGCGACTCGAAAGCGCTACTTTGCGCGAGCCTGACCTGCCCAACCGCGCCATCCTCTAATACTTCAAGCTCAAGAACTACTCGCCCTTCTTGTCTGAGTTTAAAAGCACTTAAAGGGTAAGGCGGCTTGGGGCTGCTTATGGGTTTCGGAGCAACGTCGGGAACAGTCAGGGACACAGCCGCCGTAGCAGTCGGTCGCGTAACCGCACGATCTGACTGTGGTGGCTGTGGTGGCTGTGGTGGCTGTGGTGGCGGTCTTAGAGCAGGTTCGACGAACCGTGGCGACGGCGCTGAGTGCGGTTGCTGAATTAGTCTGACTGGGTTGACGACCTCAGTCTCTTCCTTGACTAGAATCGGCTTGTCTAAATCATACTCAGCTAATGTCGAGCCTGAGCTGAGGTTCGATGACGGTCTCGACTGCCCTTCTTGCTCAGTATCGGACACGGTGGGTGCCATCGTTTCCTGTAATGGAACGACAGGCTGAGCCTGAACACTTGATGGCACCTGACTAACTATCACCGGCGGTCTGACGCTCGATTCGACTGCAACCGCAGGCAAGTCTATAAAAGCTTCGTATGAAACTTCAGCACCAGAGCTCACCAACTCAATCATCAACGGCTCTGAGCTACTGAACGGGCGCCAATCACTAAAGAGCCAAAGCGACAACATCGCTATACCGTGCACGCCGGCGACTGCCAGCAAGCGCAGCATCCACTCCCTCGCCGGTGATCGTAAGCTCACGTCACGTTGCTCGCGCGGACGCGAGTCGGAAATTAAAGACTGCATATAGGCATACTTTACCAATTTAGCGAGCCAGCTACCTTGAGGATCTGTTTGTATCGATCGTAATCTCGGATTCACCCAATACAGCACCAGCGTTTAACGCTTGCAACTTTACTTTCAGAGGCTCGGTGCCCTCCGGTATATCCTGCGCTGACAAGGTTTTTGTCACGGGATCAAATGCGATCCAACCAGGTAGTGGCGAGCCATCGGCCATGACCATCCTAAGCGTCTCGACTGTCGTTCCCGGGGACGAGCCACGATCACCGTCGCTCGACCCACCCTCGGCGATTGCATTCAACACCTGCGACAAACTCAAAGGTCTAGCCTTCATGTCGGACTGGACTACTTGATCCGACTCTCGCAACCGAGTTGGAACCAGAACCAATCCCTCAGGAAGCGTCAACGAAAAACTATTTTCAGTCGACACGGAAGTGAAGGTCGCGGCACCATTACTCAAAATCACATCATGCAGGATCTCGATTACTCTCTCGCGGCCCGCTTGAGCACGCGGCACACCAGCTTCCATGCGGCTATACGCAAGCTCTGTCGTCAACGCATCCCTTCGAGCAGGAGTCCCAGAGTCATCGACACGACCCGACTCAGTCACAGCGCTCTGCTCGACCGTCACGTTCCCAACGAGTGTCGGCAAGGTTTGTGGGGCCTCAGCTCTAAACATCTCTGGGGCTGGCGCATTCAAATAGGCTTGCATTGCCTGTTGTAATGCCGCAGCAGAAAACGCAGGTGTGCTCACCCTTGGTTGCGGAGGTACGACGGGTGGTACGACCGGAGGTTCGACTGGAGGCACAACGGGTGGAACGACCGGAGGCTCGACTGGAGGCACAACGGGTGGAACGACCGGAGGCTCGACTGGAGGCACGACGGGTGGAACGACCGGAGGCTCGACTGGAGGCACGACGGGTGGAACGACCGGAGGCTCGACTGGAGGCACGACGGGTGGAACAACCGGAGGTACGACCGGAGGCTCGACTGGAGGCACGACGGGTGGAACAACCGGAGGTACGTAGTTAAAGGCACTCCCCTGCACAAAGCGCGCTCCCCAATTATTGATACCCTCCGAATTCGCATTACTCAAATAATTATTCACACCGTTGATTATGAGCGTATCGGCACTATTTTGATTTTGTAAATTGATTTGTTCATTGCTTTGCAACGGTAAGTAATAGCTTATCGATGCCGTTGGATCGTATACCGAGAACACAACGTTACCCGGCTGAGTGGCAGCCTGTGCACTCATGACACTTGCGCGATAGGTCTGGCTGGAAAAGGTTTCAACACCGCCAGTTACCGTAATTGAGCCAATATAGCTTGTGGCCTGATCTGGATGCACCGCATTGACAACGGCCTGCGCATTTAAGCTATAAAGCGGCGACAAGGCACCGACGGGGGCACCAAAGTTTACACTTGTCGCTTGACTTGCGGCTGCTGAGGTATCGCTAGAGATCGCCCCCACCAAAAGCGTGTGGGTAGACGCCACTAAATCGTTGACCGAACCATTAAAGGTCACACTCGGATCTTCAGAGATCAACGTACGTACATAAATTGGATTGCGGTTTAAGTAACTGATTGTGCTAGCAACTTGGGCAGTCGAGTACTCAAAATAATTTGCAGGGCTGTTAAACAAAAATCCAATCGTTGGCGTCTTGCCAAGATAGCTTGCATCGCCAATAAACACCGAACCGTTATACGTCTGAGTATTCG
>JBILHV010000243.1:0-3582 GCA_044350305.1 Burkholderiaceae bacterium | reverse complement strand
ACTTGAATGCGCTTGAGGTCTTGATTGCGCTCGAGTTGTGAGATGAAGTCTCTGAGATCTTTGTATTTCAACGTGACTACCCTTTGAGCGTTAGAAGCGATGAGGTCGTTTGTGTGTCGGTTAGCCGAGGAAGGTTTTGATGCGGTGTATGGCTTCTTGTAGGCGTTCAATACTCGTGGTGTACGCAAAGCGCATCGTGTGCGCAGCGTGTGCAGGACCAAAATCCAAGCCCGCAACTGCCGCCACGCGTGCGCCGTGTAATAACGCCGCCGAGAATGCGCTGCTATCCGAGGCGTGTGCCGAGATGTCAGCATAGACGTAAAAAGCGCCGTCAGGCATGACAGGGACGGTAATGTTTAACGCGCTCAAGGCGGGCACGAGGTAGTCGCGTCTTTGACGAAATGCTTCACGACGTGTCTCGTACAAGGCGAGTGACTCAGGGTGAAAGCATTCGAGGGCGCCATGCTGGGCAAGTGTAGGCGCACAGATGGCCAGGCTCGCAGCCATTTTCTCAATCGGTGCAACAAGGTGCTGGGGCACGATCATCCAGCCGAGGCGCCAGCCTGTCATATTGAAATACTTCGAGAAACTATTAAGGATAATGATGTCGTCGTCTAGAGCGAGGGCGGACTGTGGTTTGCCGTCGTAGGACAGACTGAGATAAATCTCGTCCATCATGACAAAACCTTCGCGCGTGCGCACTTCTTTAAAGATGCGGCTCAGTTCGTCCCGTGTAATGGAGGTGCCTGTCGGGTTGCTTGGCGAGGCAACCAACACGCCACGCGTGTGCGGACCCCAGTGGTGGGCGATATCGGCTGCACTGAGTTGAAAGCGGGTGGCGGCACTCGTGGGAATGAGTTTGGTCGTGCCACCGGCCGCCCCAACAAAGTTGCGGTTGGGTGGGTAGCAAGGATCTGGCATCAGGACTTCATCGCCTGGGTTGACTAAGGCCATCGCGGCGAGCAACAGGGCGCCACTCGCACCCGAGGTGACAATCACACGGGCGGGGTCGACGCGCGCGCCGAGCTGGTTCGTGTAAAAATCGGCAATGGCTTCGCGCAGTTCCGGTAAGCCCGCAGGGGGTGAGTAGCCACTTTTGCCGGCACGCGCGGCGCTTTCGAGCCCCGCCACGACCCGCGGTGCGGCTGTAAAGTCTGGTTCACCCACGCCAAGGCTGATAATGTCGATGCCCGAGCGGGTAAGGGCCGAGGCCTCTTTTAAAAGCTCGACCGCGTGAAACGTGACGGTGTCATGCGTGCGTGCCGCGAGTGCTGTCATATCTGATCTCTCCAACCTGGACACGAATTGTAGTGGTTACAAAACCTTCGCGACGTAGTTTCTTAACAGGACGCCGCACACCGGCAACGCCCTGGGGGATGTTTTGCGCGAGACTGGCGCGTACCTGCCAGGGGCGCGTGCGTTGGGATGATAGCCCGGAGACGATGCAGGCTTGGCTTGAGCCTTCTCGCGAGGGCGATCTCACCCATGCCTTTGCTTTGTGTCGTGAGTTTGGTGTGCAGTTTTTGCTCGCAGACTCAGAGGTACGACCGCTCATTGGTCGTGGCGCACTGTGGGTATCGTCGCAGGCGCCCTGGGCGAATGTTGCAGCAGTCGATGCGGAGCAAACGATTTGGCGGGCAGACGCGGGCAGCTTACTGAGTGCGCTACAGGGTGTCGGCATACAGGCCTTGAGCCAAGCGGACCCCCAGCAAACCGTGGCGCAATGGGTAGCGAGTCGTCGCGGTGGTGGGTGGCCCGTGGGTCAGTGCCATCTTAGCGGCGTCTTGCAGATACAGGCGTTGTTGGCTGATGGCACAACTGAGGTGTTCGGCCCTTTTGGGGCGAGTGCGCAAGCGCCGTTGCGAAGCTTAACGACGCAGCGAATGATTCCAAAGCTGTTCGAACTTGCGCACAGTGTGCCGCTCGAGAATAGTACGTCTGCCGAGGATTGGCCCCTGCGTTATCGGCTCGATGCGCTGCGACCGACGGCTCCCCTAGAGCCTAATCTGGCATGGCTGTTCAATGGTCATGGTGGAGCGTTGGGGTGGGTGCAGACGGTTTGGTTTGTGAGCGCTGAGCTGCCGACGCACAACTCTGTCAAAGTCTTGCCGATTGATTTCGCACCGATTGATCGAGCCGTGAAGCAGATACTTGACCCCACTGAGGTTTTCGGTTCGATTCCCGACTAAAGCGACTAAAATTAACTTCTCTTATTGAATTCATTGGTGCTCTTCATTATGGAAGAAACGTTTCGCAAAGCCGCGCTCGAATATCACGAGCAGGGCCGCCCCGGCAAAATCTCGATTGCCCCGACAAAAATGCTGTCTAACCAGCGGGACTTGGCCTTGGCGTATTCGCCAGGCGTTGCGGCGGCTTGCGAAGAAATCGTTGCGGACCCTGCGAACGCTTTTCGCTATACCGCGCGTGGAAATTTGGTCGGAGTCATCACCAACGGCACAGCTGTGCTTGGATTAGGCAACATCGGCCCGTTGGCGTCTAAGCCTGTGATGGAGGGCAAGGCCGTTTTGTTTAAGAAGTTTGCTGGTATCGATGTGTTTGATATCGAAATTAACGAACAAGATCCTCTCAAACTCGTCGAGATTATCGCGGGCCTTGAGCCGACCTTTGGCGGCATCAACTTAGAAGATATCAAGGCGCCCGAGTGCTTTATCGTTGAGCGTAAATTGCGTGAGCGCATGCGCATCCCTGTGTTCCATGATGATCAGCATGGAACGGCGATCTGTGTATCTGCCGCCTTTATCAACGGGTTAAAGGTTGTTGGTAAGGACATTAATAAAGTAAAAGTGGTGGTGTCCGGTGCAGGCGCTGCGGCGCTAGCGTGTCTGGACCTGATGGTTGACCTTGGGTTGCCACTTAAAAATATTTGGGTGTCGGACATTGAGGGTGTCGTGTACGAAGGTCGTACCACCCTGATGGATCCTGACAAACAGCGCTTTGCGCAAAAAACGGATGCACGTAAACTTGCGGAGATTATTTCCGAAGCCGACGTATTTCTTGGTTTATCAGCGGGTGGCGTGCTCAAGCCTGAGATGGTGAAGGTAATGGCCGCTCGTCCTTTGATCCTGGCGCTCGCCAACCCTGATCCTGAGATCCTTCCCGCCGAGGCGCACGCAGTGCGTGATGACATCGTGATGGCAACAGGACGCTCGGACTATCCTAATCAAGTCAACAACGTCTTGTGCTTCCCGTATATTTTTCGCGGCGCGTTGGATGTGGGTGCGACAACCATCACCCGTGAGATGGAAAAGGCGGCCGTCGTCGCAATTGCCAAGCTTGCCCAAGAAGAACAAAGCGAAGTCGTCGCTGCCGCCTACGGTCACTACGATGTCGCTTTCGGACCGAACTCTTTTATCCCCAAGCCGTTTGATCCACGCTTAATCGTGCGGATCGCTCCGGCCGTGGCAAAAGCGGCGATGGAAGGTGGTGTTGCAACGCGTCCGATTGCGGATCTCGATGCATACGTTGAGCAACTCGAGCAGTTTGTGTATCGCTCGGGGGCTTTTATGCGGCCGTTGTTTTCCGCCGCTAAATCGCGCGTGCGTGAAGGCGGACGCGCGCGGA
>JBILHV010000029.1:0-10966 GCA_044350305.1 Burkholderiaceae bacterium | reverse complement strand
ATTGCTTGTAAATGGACTGCTGGTGCTGGGTCTTGGCTTAATGCCTGGTGGGTTGATTGCGCTTTGCCTGCAGGCCATGCGCGCGACTCTCTCGTTTTGAGCACTGAGCCCGTTATGTCACGCACGCTCAGCCCCAAACTGCGATGAATCAAAACGCTGCGATTTGGCTATTGCTTGTCTTGGCTTTCGCAGCGGCCAACCTTCCTTTTTTGAATGAACGAGTATTTGGCGTGTTTGCGCTGAAGGGCCTTAAGCCCTTCGTGGTGCGCGTAATCGAGCTGATCGTTTTGTACGCGTTGATTGGCGCAGTCGGTTTCACATTTGAACGAATGATTGGGAATGTCTTCGTACAGCGCTGGGAGTTCTACGCCACCACATTCACGTTGTTCGTCGTGATGGCGTTTCCCGGATTTGTCTTGCGCTATCTGCTTAAGCGCTAGGCCTAAGTCTAGGCGCTAGGCCTCAAACCAGTTCAACACCCCATCAAGACCCGCGACGTTCAGGGCAAACTTGGCCTGTGCACGCACCACAGGTTTGGCGCGATACGCAACCGAGTAGCCCGCCAAGCCAAGCATCTTCAAATCATTGGCGCCATCTCCGATCGCAATAATTTGCTCTGGTGTGGCGCCGCAAGCGTCTGCGAAAGCACGCAGCGTGTCCGCTTTGCCCTGTGCGTCTAGGATACGGCCCACGACTTGGCCGGTGAGTAGACCGTTCTCAGCGCCTAAAACATTGGCGTGTGCGGCATCTAGGCCAATGCGTGCCTTGAGCTTTTCAGTAAAGAACGTAAAGCCACCCGAAACAAGCAATACCTTCAAGCCCGCTTGCTTGGCGGTCGCGACCAATTGTTCGGCGCCCGGATTAAACCTCAGCTTTTGTTCGTAGACCGATTGCAAGACCTCGGCCGAGAGACCTTTGAGAAACGCGACCCGCCGTACGAGGCTTTCAGAAAAATCCTTGATTTCCCCGCGCATCGCGGCCTCGGTGATCGATGCGACTTGCTCTTTCACGCCGCCAAAGGCAGCGATTTCATCAATGCATTCGATGTTAATGAGTGTCGAATCCATATCCATCGCGAGCACTTTGCAGTCACTGAGTCGACTGCCCGCAACAACATAAGCGGTGTCGACCAGACTGCGTTCGCCCCAGGCGAGTATTTCCGCACGTATCTCGGCGCTGTCGTTCACAGCCAGCAGTCGTGCGGCCGTCGTGCCGACGCGCCGCACGCCAGAAGCTTCTGCAATCGCTGCAGCTTGCTCGATCAGATCTGTCGATAGTGCTGGGGACTGAATCACAAGGTGGGTTGTCGTCATGGTCGGGCAGTGTCTTAGAGGAAGAGAGGGGTGTCTTTAAACCAAGGAACGCAGCACCGTGCGGGTTGCTTCAAATCGGGCCTGTACATCGCCTGCTTTGATTTCAATGCGCAGTTTGTCTTGTCCGGCAAAGCGAATGTGCTTTTGCTTTTGTACCAGTTCAATGAGTCGAAGTGGGTCAACAATCGTATTTTGCTTGAAGTGCAACAAGATTTGGGACTCGCTGGCATCGATTTTTTGAATCCCTAGCGGCAGTCCGAGTAAACGCAGCTTGTGTGTTGAGATCAAGGTGCGTCCCGCCTCAGGCAGTTTGCCAAAACGATCAATAAGCTCTTCTTGAAGGGCGATCAGGCTCTCTTCATCCGTCGCGCTGGATAGTCGCTTGTATAGGGACAGGCGCGCATGCACATCGGCGCAGTAGTCAGAGGGCAGGAGTGCAGGTGCGTGCAGATTCACTTCGCAACCCGCACTGAACGGAGCGTCCAGATCCGGTTCGACGCCTGCCTTTAACGCGCGTACGGCTTCATTGAGCATGTCGTTATACATGGAGAAGCCGATTTCTTGGATATTTCCAGACTGTGATTCGCCGAGAACCTCGCCGGTTCCGCGGATCTCGAGATCGTGCATCGCCAGGAAGAAGCCGGAGCCCAGTTCTTCCATCGCCTGAATCGCTTCCAGCCGTTTCTTAGCATTCTTGGTGATGGCGTCTTCGCCAGGCGTCATCAGGTAAGCATACGCTTGATGGTGCGAGCGACCTACGCGACCGCGCAATTGATGTAACTGTGCCAAGCCGAACTTGTCGGCGCGGTGAATGATGATGGTGTTCGCACTGGCTACATCGATGCCCGTTTCAATAATGGTCGTGCACAGCAAGACATTGAAGCGCTTCTGATAGAAGCCTTTCATCACCTGTTCGAGGTCGCGCTCTCCCATTTGTCCGTGGGCAACCGCGATACGTGCTTCGGGCACGAGCTCCTCAAGCCGTGCCCGGCGGTTGTGAATCGTTTCCACTTCGTTATGCAAGAAATACGCCTGTCCGCCGCGCTTGAGTTCGCGCAGCAGGGCTTCGCGCATGGTGCTGTTGTCTTCGCGGCGCACGAAGGTCTTGATGGCGAGTCGTTTTTGTGGCGCCGTGGCAATCACAGAGAAGTCTCGAATGCCCTCAAGCGACATGCCGAGCGTGCGAGGAATCGGCGTAGCGGTGAGCGTCAGGACGTCGACCTCGGCACGCAGCGCTTTCAGTGCTTCCTTTTGGCGCACACCAAAACGATGTTCTTCGTCGATGATGACAAGACCGAGTCGTTTGAAGTTGACATCTTTGGACAGTATTTTGTGTGTCCCGATGATGTCGATTGTCCCGTCGCGGATCCCGTCGATCGCGCTACTGATTTCCTTGGCTGACCGAAACCGTGAGAGTTCGACGACCTTGACCGGCCAATCGGCAAAGCGATCTGTAAATGTTTGAGCGTGCTGTTCGGCGAGCAGTGTCGTGGGGCATAGCAGGGCGACTTGCTTGCCATTCGCGATGGAGAGAAAGGCGGCGCGCAAGGCGACTTCGGTTTTGCCAAAGCCGACATCGCCGCAGACGAGGCGGTCCATCGGTTTGCCCGAGGTCATGTCGGCGAGTACACATTGAATGGCAGCGGCTTGGTCTGCCGTTTCTTCAAAACCAAAGCCTTCAGAGAAAAGTTCGTAA
The DNA here is from genome assembly GCA_044350305.1 of Burkholderiaceae bacterium. Taxonomy (GTDB): domain Bacteria; phylum Pseudomonadota; class Gammaproteobacteria; order Burkholderiales; family Burkholderiaceae_B; genus Zwartia. The sequence goes on along the minus strand of JBILHV010000029.1, from coordinate 7,957 downwards.
TCGCCTAAAGGCAGCTTGAAGGCAAAGCCTTGTCGCGCTGCGCGCTTCGCGTACAAATCAAGAAGTTCAGCAGCGGTATCGCGTACTTGTTGTGCCGCTTTGCGGCGCGCCTTATCCCATTGCCCGGAGCCTAGCAGATGCAGTGGTGCGGTTTCGGGATCGCTGCCGCTGTAGCGCGCAATCACGTGCAGTTGCGAGACCGGCACATAGAGCGTGCTTTTATTCGCATATTCGAGATGAAGGAATTCCATCTCGCCTTCACCCATATCAAGATTGACCAGGCCGTGATAGCGCCCAATCCCGTGTTGAGCGTGCACCACGGGATCGCCCTCGCGCAGCTCAGAAAGATCCCGCACCATCGCTTGCACGTCGCTGGCGCGCTCTTGGTCGCGTTTGCCCCGTCGTGCGGTGGTGCCGTGTCCCGGGTAGAGATCGCTCTCGGTCAGAAAGATCAGGGCCTCGCGCGTGAGCGCAAAGCCCGTCGTGAGTGGCGCAACCGTAATGCCAAAGTGCAAGCCTTGTGCCAGAAACTCTGCAACAGATTCGGTCTGCGCATCCGGTGCAATGCCGTGCTCGCCAAGCATCTGCACAATCGTTTCACGTCGTCCGTGCGAATCGGTACACAAGACGATACGCGAATGTGCCGCGGGCGTTTGTTGCGCATTGTTATTCAGCAAGGCTCGCAACTTGGCGAGTGGATCCTCGGCTCGGCGCGATACGCCGATGTCGGGTGCGTGCGTAAAGTCAGGGTGTGTTTCGCCCGTTGTTAAAGCTAAGCGTGCGAAAGACTTGAGCTGTTCAAAGAGGGCATCGCCTTGCAGAAACAAGGCTTCTGGTGGCAAGACAGGTCGTTCGCGATCACTCTTTAAAAAGTTGTAGCGCGTGGCCGTGTCTTGTGTGAAGCGGCGCATGGCATCATCAATATCACCTAACGTCACGACGAGCGTGTCGCGTTTGAGGTAATCAAAGAGCGTTGCGGTCTGTTCGAAAAACAAGGGTAAGTAGTATTCAACCCCCGCGAAAGGAATTCCGTTACCCATGTCCTTATAGGGCAGGGCGCGCGAGGGATCGCCCTCAAACACTTCGCGAAACTGCGCACGAAAGTGATTGCGTGCTGGCTCGTCCATTGGGAATTCCCGGCCGGGCAAGAGCTGCACGGAGCCGACGGGGTAGAGACTGCGCTGTGTGTCGATATCGAAGGCGCGAATCGATTCAATTTCGTTATCGAACAAGTCGATGCGATAGGGGACCACCGAGCCCATCGGAAACAAGTCGATCAGACTGCCGCGCACGCAGAATTCACCCGGCGCGGTCACCTGTGAAACATGCGCATAGTTCGCAAGCATGAGTTGCGCGCGCAGTGCGGCCTCGTCGAGCTTGTCTTTTTGTTTGAACGAAAAGGTATACGCCGCGAGAAAGCTTGGGGGCGCAAGGCGATAAAGCGCCGTGGTGATGGGGACGGTTAAGACGTCGACTTCGCCGAGCATGAGGGCGTGCAAGGTACGCAGACGCTCGGAAATCAAATCTTGGTGGGGCGAGAAGCTGTCGTAGGGTAAGGTTTCCCAGTCCGGGAGTGGACGTACACGCAGTTTGCTCGAAAAAATCGGGATTTCTTCGGCGAGCCGTTGTGCTTCGAGAGGCTCGGCGGTCAACACCACAATCGGCTTGCCTGCCGCGGCGGCCAATTCTGTGAGCAACCAGGCATCCCCTGACCCGGGCGGGGTGGGGTGCGTATAGCGCTGGCCAGGCTTGAGGGCGGCCAATAAGGCAGAAACAGAGGGTGCTACAACAGACATTCAGGACCAGCCAGAGAAGGGCGTGCGCGCCAAGTGGGCACGGTCAGACAGTTAATTATAAAATCAAGCGCTTATGAGCCGCACAGAACCCTTAAAACCGCAAGATCGCCTGATCGCACTCGTGCCCGCTGCCGGGATTGGCGCACGTGCGCTTAGGGGGCATGAAGCACCCGTTCCGAAGCAGTATCGCTTACTTGCGGGGCAAGCCATGCTTAGACGCACGGTGCAGGCGTTACTGGTCGACACACGGATTGATCAAGTCCGCGTGGCCGTCGCGCCAGAGGACGATCAAGCCGTTGAGGTACTTGAAGGCTTGGCCCGTGTCGTCTGCGTCCCTTGTGGGGGTGAAACACGCGCACAGACCGTCTACAACGCGCTGTGCGACGCGCAGCTCGCGCCTCATGATTGGGCGCTTGTGCACGACGCCGCACGCCCTGGACTGCCTGCTGATGCGCTAGGACGCCTGATTGATGCTTGCCTGCCCAATGGTGTGGGTGGTTTGCTTGCGCTCCCCGTGCCAGACACGGTCAAGCGTGCGCGCACCGTGGCCTCTGCACCCTCAGGCATTGCCGCGGTAGAGGCCACGCTCGCGCGCGATCGGCTCTGGCTCGCGCAGACACCGCAAATGTTTCGTGCAGGCTTATTGCGCGCGGCGCTCGAACGAGTGCTGGCCCAGGCAGCGAACACCGACAATATGCCGACAGATGAAGCGCAGGCGATGGAAGCTGCCGGCTTCGCGCCGCTACTGGTACCCGGATCAGGTCGCAATACCAAGATCACGTGGCCCGACGACTTTGAATGGGTGGAATCTTGGCTATGAGTCATTTTGCGTTTCGGATTGGGCAGGGGTTTGATGTGCATGCCTTGGTTGAAGGGCGACCGCTGATTTTGGGTGGCGTCACGATTGCGCACTCGCACGGTTTAAAGGGCCACTCCGACGCGGATGCGCTGCTACATGCCATTACGGACGCCTTGCTTGGCGCTGCCGGCTTAGGCGACATTGGCCGACATTTTTCAGACACGGATCCTGCCTTCAAAGGGGCAGATAGTCGCGTGTTGTTGCGCGAGGCTTATCGACTCGTCCAACAAGCGGGCTGGGCGCTTGTGAATGTGGATGCAACGATCCATGCGCAGCAACCCAAGATTGGGCCGTACGCGGCGGCGATGGTCGCCAATATCTCTGCTGACTTAGGCGTCTCGTCGCAAGCTGTCAATGTCAAAGCGAAAACGAATGAAGGGCTCGGTCACCTAGGTCGCCAAGAAGGGATCGCGGCCAACGCAGTTGTGTTGCTCAGGGCCTTGGAGGCCTCTAGTCAGTCTTAAACGCGTGCGTGGGTCGTGGGTGCACTTAATAGCGACCGTCGGGCACAAACACATAGCCGAGCCCCCAGACCGTCTGTATGTAGGCGGGTTTGGACGGATTGTTTTCTAGCATTTTGCGCAAGCGTGATATCTGAACGTCTAGACTGCGGTCGTAGGCGCGGTAATCTCTGCCGCGTGCGAGCTCCATGAGTTTGTCGCGAGACAAAGGGATGCGCGGGTGGCGTGCAAAGACCTTGAGGACGGAGAATTCCCCGGTGGTGATGGGGATGACTGAGTCGTTGCGTAAGAGGGTGCGGGTTGACAGACTTAAAACGTAGGGCCCAAAGTGGATGGATTCATTTTCTTGGCTGGGTGCGCCAGGATGCTCGTCGACGCTGCGTCGGCGCAAGATGGCATTGATGCGTGCCAAGAGTTCGCGTGGGTTAAAGGGCTTAGATAAATAGTCGTCCGCGCCCATTTCGAGTCCAACAATTCGATCGATCTCTTCGGCCTTGGCAGTCAGCATGATGATGGGGGTGTTGTCGTGGCTTGCACGGAGACGGCGGCAGACGGACAGACCATCTTCGCCAGGCAGTGTTAGGTCCAAAATCAACAGATCAATGTGTTCGCGATACCAGATTTTGGTCATTTCACGAGCGTTTTCAGCAACTTGGATGACGAAGCCTTGTTCGGTTAGGTAGCGGCGCAGTAGTTCGCGCAGGCGCGAGTCGTCGTCTACCACGAGGATTTTGCGGGAAGGGGAAGCATATAAAGTATTCATGAGTGAAAATGTAACCGCGCTTGGGTCGTTTGCAGCGTCTCGCTTACAAGGTTTTACAAATGAAAAAAAGCGAATCGTGAAGTTGTTACAAGATGTATCAGGCTCGTCGCGCGCAGCGTGCTGATTGTCATGATTTGTTTCCTGCGCAGCGCCTTTCGCTTGTTCGCAGCCGCTTCATTACAATTGCGGCATGACACATATTCTTGCGATCGAAACTTCGACCACGTTGTGCACAGTGGCGCTTGTGTCCGAGCGCGACGGTCAATGCACCACCACGCAACGCGCACTGGAAGGAACCTCGGGGCACGCAGCCAATGTATTACCCCTGATCGAGGCGTTGTTGGAGGAGTGCGCGGTCTCTCGTCACGCGCTCAGCGCAGTGGCGTTTGGTCAGGGCCCTGGCGCCTTCACCGGAATACGCGTGGCGTGCGGCGTGGCGCAAGGTCTCGGTTTGGCATTGGGGCTTCCCGTGATCCCAGTGGGAGCATTGCTTGCTGTGGCGGTGACGACGAGTGTCAGACACCCGGGTCAGTTGATATTGGCGGCGCTGGATGCGCGCATGGAAGAGATTTACTTTGCAGCCTACGTGGATACGCCTTCAAAGGGCTTGCTGGTCTTGCAGCCGCCTGTGCTGATGGCAGCCGTGGACGCCCCCCTATTTGTTTCGCAACGCGCAGCGCTTTGGTTGCAGCGTGCGGCCGCTGAAGTCGCGAATGTTCCCAACGTGTGTTTGGTGGGAGAAGGTTGGAGTGTGTTGGGGGCTCGAGTCGGGTTGCCCGAACAGTGGATCGAAGATGATTTAACCGCTCGGCCAAATGCGCAAGCGATGGCGCCTTTAGCTTTGCGCGCCTTCAAACAAGGGCAGGCCGTGCCACCAGAACAAGCCGCGCCATTTTATTTGCGCGATAAGGTTGCCTTTACGACGGCTGAGCGTGCAGCAGGGCTTGGCGGCAACCCGCGCGCGCATGCGCCCACGGCGGTTGCGCTCTTGCCGATGACTCTTGCCGATTTACCAGAGGTCGTAGCGCTGGAATCTGCGGTGCAATCGTTTCCTTGGACGGCCAAGAACTTTGAGGATGCGCTCGCCGCAGGCTATTCTGCCTGGGTGTTACGACAGGATGACGAGCTCATTGGTTTTTGTATCGCGATGCTAGCGCCCGATCTCGCGCACATCCTCGTGATTGCCGTCGCACGCGAGCGGCAGGGTAAAGGCCTTGGTCGACAACTCTTGGAGCAGGCTGCGCGCAGTGCCCGTCAGTTCGGTGCAGAGGGTCTGTTGCTCGAGGTCCGGCCCTCCAATCTTCAGGCGCTCGCTTTTTATGCCAAGCAAGGTTTTGTCCAGATCGGAGTGCGTCGGGATTACTATCCTGCAGGAAGAGTCCAGCGTGAAGATGCGCTGGTACTGAAAAAAGTATTCGAGCAGTCTTGAGTCCCTAGGCAAAGCAGTCCTCATTTATGACAGACACCCGTCCTTCACCGCTTTCGCTCACCTCCCTCCAAGTCGCTTGGCTGGCAGAACTGGGTATCGAGAAGCCGTGGGTACCTGCGGCGAGTCCGACGGTGGTGGAGCCCGCGTCTGTCCCGAGACGCGCGTCGGCTGCACCTGCGCCCGATACTGCCCCCGTAACTGCTGCACCCGCACGTCCCAGTAGAGTGGCCCCTGCGGCCGTGACGACCAAGGTGGTTATCCAGGCAGCGCAATCCCCCGAGCAACTCGCTGCGTTGTCAGACATGACAGCCTTATCGGCAGCGGTTCGTGCCTGTCAGGCCTGCGGGCTGTGCACCGCACGGCAGCAGGCGGTGATGGGAGAGGGGGTCACGCAACCGGCCATTATGGTGGTGGGCGAGGCGCCGGGTGAGCAGGATGATCGGCAAGGTAAGCCCTTTATGGGGCGCCCAGGTGTTCTGCTAGACAATATGTTGGCCGCGATTCAAAGTGGACGAGGGCATGACGCCTATGTGACCACGATTATCAAATGCCGCCCCACAGGGAATCGTAATCCGCGTCCTGAAGAGGTTCTGGCATGTCAGCCTTATTTGATGCGAGAGATTGCTTTGCAACCGCCCTTCACAATCTTGGCGTTGGGGCGGTTTGCCGCGCAGGCGCTCTTGGGGAGTGAAGAGCCCTTGCAAGTATTACGTGAACGCACGCACAGCCTTCAGGTGGACGACCGAGAGATTCCGTTGGTCGTCAGCTACAACCCGTCCTACCTGCTAAGCCACCCCAGCGAGAAAGCCGCTGCCTGGAAAGATCTGCAACGCCTTAAAGCGCTTTGCCGTGCCCCTCTTGGCCAATCTGATCGAGCAAGTTAGGGTCTCTTCGTTGGTTCAGGTTGTTCCACCGCATCATCACCACCATGAGGACTGCGACGATGAGCCCAAAGATCCAGATGATGACGTTGATGGGCATATCCAGCCAAAGCATGACGGTGTAGACCGCGACCATGAGCAGAATATTGAGTTGCTCATTGAAGTTTTGCACAGCAATGGAATGCCCGGCGGAAAGCAATACGTGGCCGCGGTGCTGCAAGAGCGCGTTCATCGGCACCACAAAATAGCCCGATGTCAGGCCAATCAAGATCAACAGAACATAAGCCGTCCAAGGGAGTTCAACCCCCAGCACATTGATTGTCCAGCTTGGGTCCACAAACGGCATGAGCATGACGATAAACCCCATGGCCACGCCAAGCGGCAAGACCCCCAGTGCGCTGCGCAGCGACACGCGCCCCGCCAAGATTGAGCCTCCGATGGTTCCGAGTGCGGTGACCCCCATCAAAATGGAAGCCTGATCCAGTCGATAACCGAGGTGGTCACTCCCCCATTCGATCACGATGAGTTGAAGCGTCGCGCCTGCACCCCAAAATAAAGTCGTGACTCCTAGCGATATTTGGCCCAGCTTGTCTGCCCAAAGAATGCGGACATAGCCGGCGAATGCTTTGACGAGCTTGATCGGACTCTTTTGCTGCGTGGGATAGACGATGCCTGTCTTGGGGATCATCAGGTTGCAAAGCGCGGCCGCGATGTAGATGAAGGAGATCACAAGAATGGCCGCCTCGGCCGGGGTTGCCACGAGGCTATTGATCATCGGGTGCTTGAGTAGCCAGCCAGAAACGCCGGGCGAGACCAAGATGCCGCCGACAACTGTTCCCATGATGATGGACAGAATGGTCAGTCCTTCGATCCAGCTATTGCCTTTGACCAACTGAAGCGGGGGCAGCATTTCCGTCACGATGCCGTATTTGGCAGGGGAGTAGGCGGCAGCGCCGATACCCACTAAGGCGTAGGCCACGCAGACCAAGGAAACCTGACCTTCTTGGGTAAGGCCAAGCAGCGCATAAGAAAACATGAGCAAACAGCCGCTGACCTTGATGGCGTTGGTCATAAACATGACTCGCCCTTTGGGAAAGGAGTCCGAGATTGCTCCGACGAACGCGGCTAACAGCACATACGACGCCGCAAACGACCACTTCATCATAGGGGCCATCCAGTCGGGGCCCTCTAATTGTTGGATCAGTGCGATGGCGGCAATAAAAAGTGCGTTGTCCGCAAGTGACGACAGCGCTTGGGCTGCCATGACAGTGTAGAAGCCTCGATTCAAGAGTCGCATCCTAAGTTTAGTTTACCCATCCTAGTGCGGGGTGTCTGAATAATACCTGAACAAATCGATCGGCTCGAGCTCGGTTATGATCTCGAGGATTCCATCCCAAATTGTGCCCTTATTGTGCGTCTGACCCAGATCAAACTTGCCGGATTTAAGTCTTTTGTCGATCCAACGGTGATCCCAACCCCCAGCCAATTAGTGGGAGTCGTCGGGCCCAATGGTTGCGGTAAATCGAACATTATCGACGCCGTCCGCTGGGTGATGGGCGAAAGTCGCGCCTCTGAGTTGCGTGGCGAATCCATGCAGGATGTGATTTTTAGTGGCTCCGGCGAGCGTAAGCCGTCGGCCAGAGCGTCGGTTGAGCTGGTGTTTGATAACTCGACCGGTCGCGCCTCCGGGCAATGGGCGACTTATGCCGAAATCGCTGTGCGTCGCGTGTTGACGCGCGACGGCACCAGTAGCTACTTCATCAATAAC
>JBILHV010000242.1:0-3611 GCA_044350305.1 Burkholderiaceae bacterium | reverse complement strand
AGGTGCAAGAATCGCATCTTCATTCAGCTATGTTAATTTTTTTAGCTTTTCATCATTTCGCATAACGTAACCACCATACGCGCTTCCTCCAACGTAGTGACTCACCACCCAAGTGAGAGCACATCGTGCCTGTGTCACCAATTGGAATCGTAATGAAAGCAGTATTCGAGTAATGGGGAGCCAAAATGATTAGAGCTTTGTTGGCTACACTTTTACTGACTTTCAGTCCCTCAAAGCCCCTGCGCAGCATTACACACCGCTACACCTAAATAGCGTCATCACTTACGCTGCGTGAGCTTGTAAGCCAGCATTTAGTGTGCCGCGATTAAGGCGACAGAGATGCAAGCGCATTTATCAAAATCCGTACCATAGCAGTACCATGGAAATCAAAAGCTAAAAATACAGAAATTAAAACCGCCTGAGAGCCGCATAAATAAAGGATTTAATTATAAAGACCCGCAAATGAAAAAGGCCTCAGAGCATTTATGCCTCGAGACCATCGTATTTGTTGGCTCCCCGAGCTGGACTCGAACCAGCGACCTGCGGATTAACAGTCCGTCGCTCTACCGACTGAGCTATCAGGGAATAGTTGATGCAAATCAACAAGAGCGAGACTGTAGCACAAATCACCCAAATCATCAAAATAACCCAGTGCTTTTGTCGAGGAGATTGACACAAAGTGCATTGAATACTGACGTAAAAATGGTCCTCTAAACAAAGGCTCATCAAGCGTTGAACTCACCAAAACAAGCTGCGTTATTCACGCACAGCAAGAAGCGTTTTTTGTTGCGTACACACTGGCAGGGCCTTCAGAGGCAACTGCTTCAGAGCCAACCGCTTCGTTCCATCACAATGTATTTGCGCAGGTGCAGTGCTATGCAGATGCAAAGCGTATTCACAGCGCTCATCAAGCACTGCAATACATCACACTTACGCTAAACATTTGCGCCAGACAGCACGTGAGCCAATCCAACGAAGGAAGTTAAATTTAACTTATATGAAAGAGTGACATCGGCGCACTACTGAATAACGTTGAACGATTGGTAAAAAGCTTGGGTATACAGCATTACTTAGTGAGCCAACATCTAATTTAAGTAGTACATCATAAATTGCATTAAATAGTACATCAAAAAATAAAATAATCAATATATCAATTCTTTACATGCTTTCAGCGCGTCATGCATCGTCATGAACTCTGCGCCTTCTTTGATCAAACTTTCCACAAGGCCCTCAAAGGCCAGCATACGATTACCGCGACCCAAAACATAAGGGTGCATGGTGTAGGTCAGGATCCCAAAGTCGGTTGTCTTTTTGAAATAACGAAACTCATCTAACCAGCTCTCCATCACCACTCGGGCACTTTGTAGGCCTGGATTGACGGTGTTGGCTAATCGCCAGTACTCAAAGTGCGGGTGATCATCCAAGTGCCAGCTGATGGGCATTTCAATTAAGGAGGTCGGCGGGCCAAAGCGCACGGGCTCGCCAAGCTTAACGTGATCACCCTGTCGCACGGGATAAGGGACATAATCGCCCCCCATCATGCTGCTGTCGTATTCGAAACCGTGCTTCAACAGCAGATTCAAGGTGTTATCGCTTAAATCCCAGGCCGGGGACCGGTAACCAACGGCCCGCGTGCCCGTGAGACGCACAATCGCCTCGCTGGCACGGACCATATCGGCCTCTTCCTCTTCCAGTGTTTGGCTCGCTGGTGCGATGTGTGCCCAGCTGTGGTGTCCGATCTCGTGACCGCCTTTGACGACTGACTCACAGGCCTCGGGATAGGTCTCAATCGTGAAGCCAGGAACGAACCATGTGCTTGGAATGCTGTGTGACGCGAGTAGCGACAGGATTCTTTTTGATCCCACCACACCGAACTCTCCGCGAGACAGGGGCGTGGGCGACGTGAGCCCTCGGGAAATAAAACCCGATTGCACGTCAAAGTCATAACTCAGGCAAACAATATGGCGGGCCATAGGGATTCCTCTATATACAGCTATCAAATGCGTTGACACCAAGGGCGACTGACAACTATCTTAGCTCGGTGACATCTATTTAGGGAGGAGGCATGACAGCCTTAGGTCGTTTTGCGCAAAGCTGGAGCTCAGGCATTCTGATTGCCGTGCTGATTTTGCTTTGGGAAACCGGGGTGCGGTTCTTTGAAGTGCCAAATTTTCTATTGCCCGCACCCACAGAGATCGCCGCATTGTTTGTCGAAGAGTGGGCTCTTATTCAAATGCACTCCCTCGCAACGGTTTGGGCGATTGCCTCGGGGTATGTCACCGCAGTGGTGTTCGCCTTAGCAGTCTCAGCGCTAATGATTCGTTACCCACTCATCGAGCGCTTGATTATGCCTATATTTGTTGGTCTTCAAAGCGTGCCGAAGATTGCGATCGCGCCGCTCATTCTTGTATGGATTGGGGCGGGCGCTGGTTCCAAGATCGCGGTGGTGATGTCGATCGCTTTCTTCCCGATTGTGATCAACACCATGGCGGGCTTTAAAGAAGTCGATCGTGGCCTCGCAGATGTTTTTCGTTCTGTTGCAGCCAACGAACGGCAGATGCTGTTTAGGCTGCGACTGCCCTACGCCATTCCCTATATCTTTGCGGGCCTGCGCATCGCCACCACGCTCGCGGTGCTAGGCGCAATTGTGGCCGAATGGCTAGCTGCCTCAAACGGACTCGGTTACTTGGTCTTGTCTGGAAGCTTTAATTTCAATACGGCACGATCGTTTGCGGCCATCATCTCTCTAGCGGTGATTGGCACTTTGTTCTTTAACTTCATGTCTTGGATCGAGGCGCGCATGTCGTGGCGCACCGGCCTAAACGACTCCACTTCGCACGTTTAAGGAAAATATCATGAGGCTCACAACACTCGGACCGACTTGGTCCATGCTGCGAAACGTATCGCTTATTGCTTTTGCTTTGCTCTGCGTCACGCCTGCGCCTGCTCTTGCACAACAAGCTCAAGCCTTAGATAAAGTGGTCTTACGCATCAACTTCACGCCCTGGGGTATGCATGCGCAATACTTTGGCGGTCGTGCCCAAGGCTTCTATAAAGAAGAAGGCATCGATCTCGAAATTCGTCCGCCGTCAGCAGGGCAACAAAACGAAGTGTTTATTGCAACAGGACGTGAACAGTTTGGTGTCACGAATGCGGATGCGTTCGTCAAAGCAAAAGGTAGTGGCTTACCGATCATTGCGGTGATGGCTGACCAACCAGACAATCCATTTTCTGTCATTACGCATAAGAAGGCCGGCATCACTTCGCCAGAAAAAATGAAAGGCATGAAACTGGCATGGTTTCAGGCAAACGTGATTGGTCTCATTGAACCGGTGCTCACCGCAGGAGGCCTGACCCGCAAAGACGTTGAGTTCGTTACCGTTGCGCGCGGTGCCGAAGTACAAATGTTGGCGGCTGGACAAGTCGACGGGCTTTTTGGCTATTCGTTTGGTCAAGCGCTCACCCTTGAAGGAAGAGGTTTCCCCGTCAACGTGATGCCGGTGCGTGACTACGGCGTTCAGTTTTATGGAACTGTTATTTACACAAGTGATGCGCTATTGAAAAAGAACCCGGACCTTGTGAAACGCTTTGTGCGTGCGACGATCAAGAGC
>JBILHV010000241.1:0-3615 GCA_044350305.1 Burkholderiaceae bacterium | reverse complement strand
AATGTTGAGGCTTCTTGCTGCGAGGAGCACGGCTGCGAGATCGCCTCGGGTGACGGCGGGGCTCGTCGCCATGTCGCCAGACCCTAGGTAAGCGGGGCCCGGGTCGACTGATCCCATGTCACAGCCAATGAAGTCAGGCTTTCGTGCGAGCCCCGCCGCAAAGGCTTTGTGCGGGATGCCATAGCCAAGTTGACCCGAGGCGGACAGCACACGTAGGGTGGTGGGACGACGTTTGAGTAGCTCTTGGACTGCGCTCATAGCTCTAATCCTAGCAAGGGTACGTGTTGTTGGGCGCCATACACATCGCGGTCTCCCGGGCTGCCGGACACAATTTTCCGGGGCATCGCAATTTTGATTGCGCGCGCAGCGTCATAGGACGTGATGGATATTTTTTCTGCTGCGGTGTTGTAGAGTCGTCCAATCGTCTCGGCAGTGAGTGCGCTCGAGCGCAGGGCCATCTGATAGCTCTCCTCGCTCGGGAACATTAAATCGAGTGAGAGAGTGAGAGGGCCGGCATTTTTGCTGCGAATGACGGTAGCTAAATCCTGAAGTTTGGTCATGTTGTCATTGATCTGAGAACGTTCGTTGGGGGAGTGTGCTGAGAACGGCAAAGCGGTTTTGCATCAATTTGTATTGATGTTAGCTTGTTATAACAAGCTGTCAAGCGGAATTTCTCAAGCGATCGCTAGAGGAGATCCTGCAGAGGAGGGTAGTAAACTTTGCGGTGTCGCTGTATCGTTTAGGTCAGCGTTTAATATTTCAAGGAAATCTTTATGATCCGCTCTCTTCGTCATTTGGCAAAAGTAAGCAAACTTTCCGTGTTAACGGGCTTGTTTGCCGGTCTATCGCTTGTGAGTTCAACGGCCTTCGCCCAAGCGAACTACCCGAACAAACCGATCAAGCTGATCGTAGGTTTTGCGCCTGGCGGAGGATCAGACCTCATTGCTCGCTTGGTGGCGATCAAGCTCGCGCCTGTGTTGGGTCAGCCCGTCATCGTCGAGAACAAGCCCGGTGCAGGGAGCAACTTGGCTGCTGAACTCGCACTTAAATCTCCACCAGATGGATACACGCTGTATTTATCCGCAGCGAGCTACACCGTTAATCCAAGTTTTTACAAGCTGCCGTTTGACTCTGGCGTCGACATGACGCCGATTGCGCTGCTCGCGCGCGGGCCTTTTATTGTCGCGACCAACAAAGATTTTCCAGCAAAGACGTTGCAGGAATTGGTAACGCTTGCGAAGGCTAGTCCGGACAAGTACAGCTTTGCCACCTCAGGGACTGGCAGCATTACCCAGATGGCAACTGAGTACTTCAATGAGATTGCGGGGATTAAGCTCTTGCATGTGCCGTACAAAGGGACGTCGCCCGCGTTGACCGATACGGTCGCTGGTCACACGAATATTGTGTTCGGTACGGTCGCCTCGACACTGCCTTTGGTTAAATCCGGTCAGCTCAAAGCGCTCGCCGTGACCACCCCAGCGCGTCTAGCCGCCTTGCCTGATGTTCCAACAGTGAAAGAAGCCGGTTACCCGAAGTACGAAGTCACAAATTGGCACGGCATTATTGCTCCCAAGGGCGTACCTGTTGAGATTCAAATGAAACTGAACAAGGCGATTAACCAAGTCTTGCAAGATCCAGAAATGGAAAAAACCTTGACCAGTGATGGCTTGACTGCTGCTGCGCTGACACCCGCTGAGTTCGGTGTGGTGATTAAGAGCGAAATCGCTCGCTGGGGCGCTGTGGCCAAGAGCCGCGGTCTGTCGATCAAGTAACCCGTAGCAAAAGTCTGCACAGGAAGATCATGCTGCCTTGACAAGAGGCAGCATGACTACCGCTTCCAAGCCACCGACTTGGGTCGGATGGGCGGAAAAAGCACCGCCGTGCTCCTCGACGATACTTTTACATAAAGCAAGATCCTCTTCAGGGCAGCTGTAATGCCCATGGTGGAAATGTACTGAAACGGCGACCGCGGTGCGTTGGCAATTGATTTGCACGTCACTTTGCGTCTGGGCGCTTTCAAGAGCTGCCTGCATCAATATATTGATGACGCGTTGCATTGCGTTCGGGTCTGCCTGAACGATCGACGACCCGCATCGTTTCACAGAGATTTGCACACCCTTGGCATTAAATTGTTGATAAAAATCTAGCAGACTCTCGGCCAATAGCTCAGGCAAATCAACGCTGGTGGCAGTTCGTTGGATGCTGCCCTGTTTGTGCTGAGTGATTTCGCGTAGTTCGGTGGCCAATCGCTCGACAGTCAGAATCTCTGCACGAAGCTTGTCTAACAGGATTGTGTTTGAAGATGTTCGCTGAGCATTGTTGTCTTGAGCAAGGCTCTCCAGATCAGTTCGAAGCGTTGTTGCCGCGCGTTCTAACTGTGCGGCTGAGTAGTTCATCCATACTTGATTCGAATTGAGTGCTTTATCCTGTGAGGATTGGTCTCTGTTTGCAATCAAGAGCGGCTCGAGAGACGTTGTCACGACTCTATTGATGACCACTCCAGCAACCGCAATTGTCAAGAGAGTCAATGCAGCGGCGAGTCGAACCGTTTTTTGATTTTCTGGGGCCACTAACCAGTCAAAGGAAAGTGAGCCGACTAGTTCAATCTGCACAAGCAAACCGAGCGTGCCCAACAGAACCATGGCAGCCAGAAGTGTAGAGATTAGGATTTTTTGATTGATAGAAATTTTCAAAGTGAGACGAGAGCACTAAAAGGTGAGACCACGACACAAAATGTAGCGTTAGCGTCTTGTCGCGTCAATTAGAAAAAAAACAGTGGTTCAGCCTCTCGACGACCATTATCAAGGTGCTCAAGACGGAAGTTTGCCTTGGGTCGGCTCTGACAGGGGGTAGAACCTGCTGTAAGCTAAGCGTGTACTGATGGGGTGATCCCGTCTATCTCATTCGTGATGCAACGCTTATATGTCGATGACCTCTGAAATTCCAACCGGTTTAGCTGCGCTAGAGGCCCGCTTGAAACAAGATTTAGCCTGGCTTGAACTGCCGGCTAAGCGCTGGGTCATTGAGCGCGCTCAGGATGGGCATCCAGTTTTAGAAGTGGCCATCATCGGTGGCGGTATGGCGGGCATGGCTGCGGCAGCCGCGCTCAAGATGGTCGGCATACAAGCAGTGATTTTTGATCGTTCGCCGGCTGGCTTTGAGGGGCCTTGGGTCACCACCGCTCGCATGGAGACCCTGCGCTCTCCCAAACAGTTGACTGGTCCCGCACTCGGGCTGCCTGCGCTGACGTTTCGTGCGTGGTTCGAGGCCCAGTTTGGATTGGCTCAGTGGGATTCTCTAGACAAGATCCCGCGTCCGCAGTGGATGGACTACTTGCGTTGGTATCGCCGCGTGCTATCGCTTGACGTCCGCAATGGGCACGACGTTCAACGTGTGACGCCGCGTGCTGATCAGCTCGTCGAGCTTGAAATCCATTCGCCACTAGGATGTCAGATCGTGTTGGCCAGACGATTAGTGATGGCAACAGGTAGAGATGGCTTAGGCGGTGCGTACGTGCCTGAGATCGCGAAGACGCTTGCTCGACAGGTGTGGGCGCATTCCTCTGATCCCTTGGATTACGCGACGTTGCGCGGCAAGCGCGTGGGAGTGGTCGGT
>JBILHV010000240.1:0-3623 GCA_044350305.1 Burkholderiaceae bacterium | reverse complement strand
GTCGTTGCAGTTCGACAAGCTCGTGCCGCGTCTGTGTTCTGAGTTTCGCATCTAGATTGGATAGCGGTTCATCCAGCAGCAGAACCTGAGGCTCAATCGCGAGTGTGCGAGCGATCGCCACGCGCTGTTGCTGCCCTCCGGATAGTTGCCCCGGACGGCGTTCGGCCAGGCCGGTGAGGTCAACGAGTTCGAGTGCTTCATGAACCTTCTTGCGGATTTCTGCGCCAGGCAGCTTGCGCGCCTCAAGTCCAAACGCTACATTTTGCGCAACGGTCATATGAGGCCACAGCGCGTAACTTTGAAACACCATCCCCACGTTGCGCAGCCAAGGTGCCGTACCGGTCACGTCTTTGCCGTCGATCAATAGCTCGCCACGCTGGTGCTGGTTAAAACCGGCGATGAGACGAAGCAGTGTCGATTTACCTGAACCGGACGGCCCGAGCAACGCAAAAAATTCACCCGGCTCGATATGCAGGTTGATATCTTTCAAGACCGACGTTGTGCCGAACGAAAGCGCGATATTGCGGATGTCGATTGCGACGGATTTCATGTCCGGGCTCCAACGTTTTGATGTGGTGTTGCCGTTGCAGCGATACGGTGACTTAAATACGTACCCAACGCAACTAAGGTAATAGCGATGACACTCAGTGCGGCGCCCGGACCGCGCCCGGCGATCGATTGAAAGTAAAGATAGATGCCATAGGACATGGGCGCCATGCTTTCTTTGCTGGTTAACAAAATAGTTTCTGAAATTTCTGCTGCAGCAGTGATGAAGCTTGTGACAAATCCGGCAAGCAGGCCACCCATCATCAGGGGGAGAACGATTTTACGAATAATGCGCCAGCGACTGGCACCGACGTTCTCGGCAGCTTCCTCTAGCGCAGGGTGTACTTGCGTGAGGGCTGCCATGCACGACCTTAAGGCATAGGGTAGTCGTCTGACCGAATAAGCCAAAACGAAAATGAGCCAACTCGCCGTCAAGGCACCGCCTCCGAAGGGTAGTTCAATGCCGCGAAAGGTTCGCAAATAGCCGATGCCGAGCACCAAGCCAGGCATTGCAAGCGCGACGGTAACGAGATGATCCAGAATCTGCCGACCTGGTATCGTGGTGCGAATCACAATATAGGCAATGGCTGCGCCCAACACGACGTCAATGACGGCTGCTAGGCCACAATAGAGAATCGTATTCCAAATCATTTGTTTCGCATCACCGAAAATAGTGATGTAGTGTGCGAGCGTGAACTGCTCGGGAAGAACGCTGAAGCTCCATACTTTAAAGAGCGACATCAATAAAATGCCCAAATGTGGGGAGAGCACGAGCATCAACACCCCTATGATCCAGCCATAGGCCATCACAGTCTGCCAAGATGAAAGTTTACGTTTCGGAGCTTGCGCGCCACCGCGTGATATCAAGGCATAGTCACGCCGTTTGACGAACCACCAGGAGCCGCCCATTGCGGCGATCGAAAAGAGCACAAGGATGACGCAGATTACGTAGCCGATGGGGTCTTCAAGTCCGATTGACGTGACCCGTAAATACGCTTGAGGGGCAAGCATATTTGTAACGTTGAGCACGAGCGGAGTGCCGAGATCATCAAAGACCTTGATGAAGACGAGGGAAGCGCCAGCGATGTAGCCAGGTAGAGCCAGTGGGAAAATAATTTTCCGAAAGAGTCGCCAGCCGGAAGCCCCGAGATTTTGGCCTGCTTCCTCCATTGAGGAGTCAATAGTCGCGAGTGATGCGGAAAGGTTAAGCAGGATAAATGGAAAGTAATGTAGTGTTTCGACAAAAATGATGCCGCTTAAACCCTCCATCACAGGAATGCTAAAGCCAAAGAGATCCATCAGGATCAAGTTGACTGCGCCCGAGCGACCAAAGATCAGTTGCATCGCTGCCGCGCCAACAAAGGCGGGCATGACCAAGGGCAGCACCCCTAAGGTTTGGATTAATACTGCGCCTCGAAACTGAAAGCGCATGGTGAGGTACGCGAGCGGGATGGCGATGAGTGTCGCACCCAGAACGGTCATGCCAGCAACAAACAAGCTGTTCGCGAACGACTCCCGCATTAACGAGATTTCAAAGAACGCGAAAAAATGAGAGAGCGTTAAGCCGCCATGTCCATCTGAAAAAGCGGTGTAGACCACCGAGATAACTGGGCTAATGAGAAAAACCGCTAAAAAAATCGCAATCGCTAAGGCGATTACGATCATGCCGGGACTATTACGCTTCAAAGTGGTCTTGGCTATTTAGCGGAGTTGGCGAGAGTGATCGCGCGTGCGTAATTTGCTTTGGCGCGGGTCGCCCATTCTTCCTCTATTTTTGCTTTCGTCCTTGAGGCTTCCGCATCGGACTTATTGCTCTTAAATAATTTGAGTAGCGCTGCATCCTGAATTTGTTTTTCATCCACCGCAGGAGAGAAGGCGAGTTGGCGTGCCTCTTCAAGTTGAGCGCTAGGCTTTCCACCTAAACGCTTCTCGGCATCGTGAATCGCTTTGGTGGCTGCGACCAGCTCTTTGTGACGGAAGGTGATCATCTGATCGAACAGTGATCGCACAACCATGTAGCGCGTTTCCGAAAGCTGAGAGTCAAAATTTACCTTGGCCTGGATTGTGCCGCTAAAAGGATTGGGATAGTCTGCGGGCGCATTTTTATAGGTTGCCGGTAGAACGGGTAGACGACTAATTTGCTTGTCTAGTAGTAACTGCTGGCCCTCTGGCGATAACGTGAATTCGATGAAGCGCTTTCCCGCTGCCGGGGATTTGGCGCCCTCGACCAGTGCGATATTCGCCGGAACAATTGAAGTGACAGAGGGGTATATGAACTCTACCGGCATGCCCGAGTTTTTTGCTGCCAAGCCAAAGAAGTCGATCACTAAACCGATACCGAACTGACCATTGGATACACCATCTGGCACCCCAAAACTGCGCTCGGTGATCGCTGCGCAGTTCCCGCCGATAGCCATAATTTGCGCCCAGCCTTTCGTCCAGCCCTCGCCCTGAAGAATCGTTTCAACGGTTAGATGTGTCGTGCCAGAACGCGAAGGACTTGAGGTGGCAACATGACTGAAGTAAATAGGTTTGACCAGGTCTGCCCATTCTTTTGGGGCAGGTAATTTGTTGGCCTTCATGTAACGCGTGTTCCACATCAAGCCATAGCCTGCAAGTGCCTGACCGCGATAAAAACCTTTAGGGTCATTAACGGGGTAGTTGCCAATCTTGGTGGGGATCTCAGGATTTCCAGGGCCAATGTTTGCCAGTAATTTTTGTTGGGATAGGACTTCAAAGGCGTCCGGAGCGGATGCCCAAAACACCTCTACGCGCGAACCTGGCGGCTGTTCACGCACGTAGGCGATGCCAGCTGCTGTATTTTTGTTAAGAATTTCAACTGTATCCGAGGGGTATTTCGTCTCGTACGCCTTCTTGTAAGCGGCCGTCAGCTCTTTAGGGAAAGACGTGACAACCGAGATGGTCTCTGCATGCAACGCATAGGGTGTGGCCAAGGCGAGAGCAAGCGAGGTCAGAATCAAGCGGGAAGTGGCAAATGGCATGGCGATCTCAAGGTAGTCGATACAAAAGGTTTGCGTGGAAAGGGTCAGCGACCAAACGTATAAATAGTAACAGGG
>JBILHV010000402.1:0-3633 GCA_044350305.1 Burkholderiaceae bacterium | reverse complement strand
AAGCCCAACCTCAGGTTCTGCCACGCTCTCTGGTGTGTTTTCTGGTGCGGGCGGTTTAACGTTCACGGGTACGGGCACGACTATTTTGACGGGTGCGAACACCTACACCGGTGGTACTACCGTCGCGGCTGGTACGTTGCAAGGTAATACCACTAGCCTGCAGGGCGCGATCGTCAACAACAGCCAGGTGGTGTTTGATCAAGCCACTGATGGTACTTACTCAGGTGTGATGTCTGGTACGGGTAGTTTAACTAAACAAAATGCTGGCACGCTGATTTTGACGGGTGCGAACACCTACTCGGGTGGTACAACGGTGTCCGCTGGTACGTTGCAAGGTAATACTTCTAGCTTGCAAGGTGCAATCACTAACAACAGTAACCTGGTGTTCAATCAATCAGGCGCAGGCACATTTGCTGGGACGATTACAGGCTCGGGTAGCACAACCATCCAAAATACGGCAGATTTGTTATTGAGTGGCACCATCTCGAATTCGAGCGCTACAACGGTCACGTCCTCGCTGCCCACACTGACCAACACCGGCTCTATGACTGGTACCAGTTTTGGTATCTCAAACAGTGGTGCGATCGCAACGTTTAATAACGCCCAAGGTGCAAGTAGCAATGCATTGATTTATACCGCTCGTCTACCGATCAACTATAACGTGATCATTAATAGCCCAACAAACTACGGAAAATTGGCTGGGAACAATATTACCAATGCGATAGGTACCTCTGGCATCACTTTTAATATTTATGGCAATGCCGGTACAACGCTGGTGACAGGCGTCTCCGCTTCGACTATTGCAGCGGGGACTTACACCTCAGTGTTAACTGGATTGACGTCTAGCAATATCGTGAGCAGCAGTTTGAGTGGTACCTACACAGGCGGCTATACGTGGCAGTTGGTTAGCGCAGCGGGTACTACCTGGAATCTTGTCGTGGCTTCCTCTAACCCGACTCCGACTCCGCCAACGGATACAACTAGCGTTTCAAACATCACCGCTGGTACAACAGTATCCGTGAGCAGTTTAGGTAGCACTTACAACCCTGTGTTATCTGGTGGCACGCTCGTACTTAATACAGGCGACAGCAGCAGCACTTCCATCTTAGTCACCAGTGCAGGTAGTGTGATCCAAAGCCCATCGTCTGGCAGCGCGACGCTCTCTGGCGCTCTGACGGGTGCGGGCGGTTTAACCTTTACCGGCACAGGCACCATCATTTTGACTGGCACCAATACGTACTCGGGTGGCACGACGGTGTCTAGCGGCACACTTTCTGTCGCTGGCGTCTCACCCACTGGCACGGGCGATGTGCTCGTGGCGTCTGCGGGTACATTAATGGGCACGGGCACGATTGCGGGCAATGGCATTGTGAGTGGTGTGCTTAAACCCGGTAACTCGCCGGGCTATCTGTCTTTCGCTCAAAACTTGACGTTGAACGCTGGGTCAACGTATCAACAAGATATCGCGGGTGCGACTCAAGCTAGCAGCGCTTCGCCCGTGGGCGCTTCGGGGTATTACTCATTTGTGAATGTGGGTAGTCAACTGACGATTACTTCGGGTGCGACGCTTACGCCACGTTTATCTAACTTGTTTAGCGCAAGTGAAGCGGGCTATGGCAGCGGTATTCATGTGCCAGTGTTGGGCGACAGATTTCGTATTCTCGCAGCGACAGGCGGCATCTCGGGCAGGTTCTCAACGCTCACGCAACCCGCAGAGCTCTCATCCGGAACGCAGTTCCTGCCGTTTTACAACATGATGGGGAGCAACAGCCTTGATCTGGTGGTGATCCCCTCTTCGTATGTCGGCACAGTCGCGGCAGCCTCGGGCAATGCGAATGCTCAGTCTGTCGGCAGCGTTTTAACGCAAAGCGCGCAAAATAGCTTGGTGGGCACAGCGACTGAAGCACAGGAGCAGTTGCTCTATTCAATCTCTCGGTTGACGAGCGCTCAGAGCATTGTCCGTGCGGCACAAAGTCTTGCAGGTGAAGTGTATGCAGCGACGATCGCGGTTATCGCGCCAACGACTCAACGCGTACAGCAAACCGTTTTGAGCCGTCTCGGAGACACTGCAGGTCTTGGTGCGCCCGGCGCGTTGATGAATCTCAATTCAAGTGTCAACAACACTACGTCCAACTTAGGCGTCGCCCCGAGCGCAGCAGTGAGCTCCAATCCAAACGTCAACCCCCACGCAGAAGTTAAAGCGCTCTCAAACGGTAACGTATGGGGCGATCTCGCCTACCAGCGCGGCAATCGTGCGAGTGACAACCAATCCGGTGGTTGGAACAGTAACCTCTATCAGCTGACATTTGGTTCTGATTTTTATTCTTCTAATGGCACGACGCTCGGTGGAGGCTTTGCGCTCTCGAGTACGACAATCAATCCAGTATACGGTTCGGCTACAGTTCAGCAAGGCTCACTCTTTGCCTACGGCAAGATGCCCGTCGAAGCCTTTGTGGTGGATGCGATGGCGAGTATCGGCTTGAGCTCGAGTGACATCACGCGTGGCGACATCACGGGTCTGAGTAACAGCTTTAAAAATAAAACAGTAATGGGTAATGATGCGCTGATCAGTTTAGGCCTGAGCCGTCCGATTGATCTGGAAAGTGTGCGGGTGACACCGTACGCACGCGTGACTTGGCAAATTGCAACACAGTCTGCCGTCAATGAAGGTGGGGCCGCTTCAGCACTGAATGTCGATCGCTACACCGGGAATGGTGTACGTGGTGTGATTGGTGTGGCAGCTGGGTCGTTAAATAAAGACCCATTTAAAGAGGGCTACACCTACCGTGCGAACATCGGAGTCGGCGCGGATACAACGGGTTTATTGAATCCAAACGTCAACACCACGTTAGTCGGCTATACGGGTAACGTCACGACACCGAATGCAGGTGCTGCGTTTGTTCAGGCGGGGTTGTATGGCACGGCAAAGATTGCTGACAATGCATTTGCATACGCAGGTGTGTCTGCTGAGGCAAGATCGGGACAGACGCTGTACGGTGGAAGTGTGGGCTTGCGCATAGCGTTTTGATTTAAGAATTATCTGATTTTCCAGATGACTGCTTGAGTCAATATTGATGATCTGCAATATTTTTTTCTAAAGATCACTGCACTTTTTTCATAGCAGTCCCAACACGCAGTTGTTCGATCAAAAAATCAGAGGCTCTCAGGCTCAGTGCCGCGATGGTTAACGTTGGATTGGCACTTCCGCCCGTCGGAAAAACGCTCGATCCAACAATCATCAAATTCTTGTGATCATGACTGACAAGGTTGGCATCAACCACAGAGGATTTTGCATCGTGGCCCATACGAGTCGTTCCGATGATATGACCCGCACCTTCGTGTTCTTGCTTGTGCTGAATCTCAGTGGCCCGAATGTGACCAAAAATCTCCGTGTGAGCCGTTTGTGCGGCGTTCAAGCCTTTTTTTACGTAGTCATCGATACGGTAATGTATTTTTGGTCTAGGTACCCCGTAAATATCTGACACATGCGGATCGAGCGAGACTCGATTTTCGGGGTCAGGTAATTGCTCTATGAGCGAGCCTAGACGAATGTGGCGCGAGGTCTGATTGGAGATGGCCTGATCTAAAACCTCGCCACGCAAACCGGCTCGGGCAAACTGTTGAGCAGTCGAT
>JBILHV010000239.1:0-3642 GCA_044350305.1 Burkholderiaceae bacterium | reverse complement strand
CTTGTTAAAACCGTAGCCAGCAAACTTCTCCATCAAATCAAAAAGTTTGACTGCGAGTTTTGGGTCGTAGCCTTTTTTAAGTGCACCTTGCTCGAACAGGTCGCGATGCTCGGCCATTTCCTCGGCCTTTTTCTTACCCATCGCACGACGCAATAAGTCAGCACCGCCAAGTGAATAGCCTCCCACAATTTGTGAGATCAGCATCACCTGCTCTTGATACACAATCACACCATACGTACTTTTGAGAGTCGCCTCAAGATCCGTGTGGAAATAGTCAACTGACGCGCGGCCATGTTTACGATTAACGAAATCGTCCACCATGCCTGACTCAAGCGGGCCGGGCCGGAATAGCGCGAGCACCGCAACAATGTCTTCAAACGTATTAGGACGCAGCTTTTTCAGCAGCTCTTTCATGCCGCGCGACTCAAGCTGAAACACCGCGGTGGTGTTGGCATCGCACAGGATTTGATAGGTGGCCGGATCGTCAAGCGGCAACGACATCAAATCGAATTCGCGCAACTCAGAATTGAACCCACGCACAAAGCGCACAGCCCAATCAAGAATCGTCAGGTTGCGTAAACCCAAGAAGTCAAACTTAACAAGACCTGCGGCTTCGACATCGTCTTTATCAAATTGCGATACCGCACTGCCCTCGTGTCCTGGCTGGCAATACAGGGGACAAAAATCCGTCAGCTTGCCAGGCGCGATCAACACACCGCCGGCATGCATACCCACGTTGCGCGTCAGACCTTCAAGTGGTCGAGCAAGATCAACCAGCGCACGCACTTCTTCTTCGTTTTCGTAGCGCTCTTTGAAGGCCGGCTCATCTTTTAGCGCGCGATCTAAGGTCCAGGGGTCAGCCGGGTTATGCGGGATCAGCTTGGATAGCCCGTCGCACAGCATGTAGGGCATATCAAGCACTCGCCCCGCATCGCGCACCACTGCTTTCGCACCGAGGGTGCCAAAGGTTGCGATCTGACTGACCGCTTCGCGACCGTACTTCGTCTTAACGTACTCAATGACACGTTCGCGATTGTCCTGACAAAAATCGATATCAAAGTCAGGCATCGACACGCGTTCTGGGTTCAGAAAGCGCTCAAAGAGCAAGTCGTAGCGAATTGGATCCAAGTCGGTAATGCCAAGCGAATACGCAACGAGCGAACCCGCTCCGGAGCCTCGACCTGGCCCAACGGGAACACCGTTGTTCTTTCCCCAGTTGATGAAGTCTTGAACGATCAAGAAATAACCAGGAAAACCCATATTGATGATGGTTTTGCACTCGAGGGCCAGGCGCTCGGCATACAGCGGGTAGGCTTCTTGACGCTTGGTCGCCTCAGGGAATAACTGCAGCATGCGCCGCTCAAGCCCTTGCTCTGACAGCTGAACCAAGTAATCATCCAGCGAAACTCCCTCGGGGGTCGGAAAATTGGGGAGTCTCGGTTGCCCAAGCTCTAGCGTCAGGCTGCAACGCTGCGCAATGGCGACGGCGTTGGCCAAGGCTGACGGCACGTCTTTAAAACGCTCGTGCATCTCTGCGCTAGACAACAAATATTGGTCACGGGTAAACCACCGCGGTCGCCGCGGATTGGTGAGAATCTCGCCTTCCGAGATGCACACCCGAGCCTCGTGCGCTTGGAACTCAGTGGGGCCCAAAAACTGAACGGGGTGCGTCGCGACGACTGGCAAATCACATTCTGAAGCGAGACCAAGTGCCGCATGCACGTACGACTGATCGGCCTCGGCTTCCGTGCGCTGCAGTTCGATATAAAAGCTATCTGGAAATGTTTTTTTCCAAAAAAGCGCCAAGGACTTGGCCAGCTCGTGATTTCCGGCCGACAGGGCTTGCCCGATGTCTCCGCCTCGCGCACCCGACAAGACAATCAAACCCTGAACACCCTCAAACCACTCGCGACGCATTTCTGCTCGGCCGCGGTGAGCGTTTTCAAGCCAAGCGCGCGTTAAAAGCTGGCAAAGCGCCAGATATCCAGCCTGCGTGGCCACGAGAAGTAAAATACGGGTCGCTTTGTCTCGGTCTTCGTCGTTGGATAGCCATACATCGCAGCCGACAACCGGCTTGATTCCACAAGAGCGCGCCGCCTTGTAAAATTTGATCAATCCGAAGACATTTGAGAGATCAGTGAGTGCAACGCTGGGCTGGCCAAGCTCGGTCACTCGCTGAATCAGCTCCGGAATGCGCACCGTCCCATCCACAACCGAGAATTCGGAGTGAACGCGCAGGTGCACAAAAGGGTGTGTCTGCAGAGGGGACTGGGCTTTTTCGTGCATGGGTTGATTGTACCTTTTTCGGCCTTGCTCAAACCACTTTGTATTGAGCGATACTTAGGGTCTAATAGCATTTATAGACTTCCGCTTTGAACAGGAAAGCAGCATGAAATGGATCGTTTTGACGGGTTGGATTGCAGCGATCCTTTTTGCCCACTTCCGAGGCCGTGTTCGCTTGCCCCTGGGTCGACAGTTATTGGATCACTCCATTATTTTGGCGCCGATCAATGCGTTGATGGTGCTTAACTCTCGGGTACCGACGACACCCTATATCCCAAACGATACGATGCCAGAACTCAAGCTTCTGGAGGACAATTGGGAAGTCATTCGCGACGAGGCGCTGCATCTGAACCACTTGCAACAGATCAAGGCGCCTGAACTGCACAACGACATTGGTTTCAACTCGTTTTTCAAATACGGTTGGAAGCGTTTTTATTTGAAATGGTATGACGCGAGTCACCCTTCGGCCGCGGCACTCTGCCCCAAAACAGTCGCCCTGCTCAATCAGATCCCAAGCGTCAAGGCGGCCATGTTCGCCGAACTGCCTCCAGGCGGCAAACTGAATCCGCACAGAGACCCGTTCGCTGGTTCTCTGCGCTACCACCTAGGTTTAGCCACGCCCAATAGCGACCTGTGCTACATCGATGTGGACGGGCTTCGTCACAGCTGGCGCGATGGCAAGGGTGTCATTTTTGATGAAACCTACGTGCATGACGCTTATAACCACAGTCCAGACAATCGCATCATTTTATTTTGTGACGTCGAGCGCCCCACAAAATGGGGATGGGTCTCAGCCTTCAATCACTGGTTTGGTCGGGTCGCCATGTCGGCTGCGAGCTCCCCCAATGCAGAGAGTGATCAAACTGGGTTCATCAATAAGCTCACGCAGTACCATTGGCAGCTTGACCAGAAACGTCGCGCCTTTAAAAAGGCCAATCGCACGGCATACAAAATCACGAAGTTCTCATTGATCGCCCTCGCGATTTACCTCTTCATCACCCTATAGTCTTAACGCTGCATCGCTTCCCACGCCTTTTGCAATCTCTTCACTGAGACCGGCATGGGGGTGCGAAGCTCTTGCGCAAAGAGTGCCACGCGTAACTCCTCGAGCATCCAGTAGAACTCGTCCATGCCCTGATCTTCAGCGCCTTTTAGGGCGCTGCGTGCTCGCGTGTATTGGGTCAGCATCGCCGCCATCTCTGCCATCAATTTTGCGTCGCGCGCTGGATCGGTACGCAACTTGTCGATCCTTGCGATCGCGGCCTTCAAGTAACGCGGCACATGACCAAGTTGAGCGTAAGGAATGCGCGAAACAAAATCTGACGGCACCAATTGCTGACTCTGGCTCTGCACGTCTTG
>JBILHV010000028.1:0-11126 GCA_044350305.1 Burkholderiaceae bacterium | reverse complement strand
ATGCAAGCGACTCTGGCGGTCCCGCAGGTCGCCGCATTCTTTGAAGATCATTTCCCTTCGCGCCCTGTTTATCCGGCTACATTGTTGCTGTATGCGCAGCAGCAGTTGGCTCAGCGCTTGGCCGAGGCTGCCGCGGGTGGCCCAGTACGCGTCTCTCGTATTACCAACGTCAAAGTGAGAGCGTTCACCGCTCCTGGCGCTTCGCTTGTGTTGTCTGCAGAGCAGGCTAGCCCCAGCCCAGTGGATCTTGAACCTATTTTGATTAAAGTCGGCGCATCAGCGAATGGCCGCACAATTGCTGGTGCCAAAATGTTTTTTGCGCCAGACTCCGGAGAAGCCGCATGACCGCAAAACGTCGCGTAGCGATTACAGGTATTGGCCTCGTGACTCCCGCGGGGCTAGATGTAGCCTCCACGTGGGCGCGTATCAAGGCCGCTAAAGGTTGCGGTGGGCCAATCACTTTGTTTGATGCCTCAGGGTTCTCGACACGTATCGCCGCAGAGGTTAAAGGCTTTGACAGTCTGCCCCCCATCGATGATCTTAAGCTGCTCAAGTACTCCAGTCGGGCGCATCGTTTCGCGTTAGCTGCAGCGGATCAAGCGATTGCGGACGCCGGCGTGCGCCCAAACCACCAAGATGCGACGCGATGGGGTTGCGTAGTGGGCGCTGGGATGATAACGATGGCGCATTCCGAGATTGCTGCGATACAAAAAGGGGCTGCACCGGATGGCGACTTTCAGGCAAACGGCATTCTTGAGGAGCCCGTCGCCAACGATGTGATGGCCTTCAGTCGTAGTTTGTCAACGGCTGGTATCTCGTTATTGTTACGGCGGTTTGGTATTCGGGGCTATGCATCGACCGTCCATACCGCGTGCGCGTCGGGTGGGCAAGCGGTTGGCACGGCACTGCGATTGATTCGCCGAGGTTTGGCTGATCGAGTGCTCACCGGCGGTTTTGATTCAATGATCTCGCCCGTTGGGCTCTCAGGATTTTGTCTGTTGTCAGCCGTGTCGCCGGATAACGATAATCCCGAGCGTGCGAGTCGTCCCTTCGATCTGACGCGCAATGGATTTCTGCTCGGAGAGGGTGCTGGTTTCCTGGTGCTCGAAGAGTGGAACAGCGCCGTTCAACGTGGCGCAACGATCTATGCCGAACTCGCTGGCGATGGCAATTCGCTGTCTTCTTATCGGATTACCGATTCACATCCGTCTGGCGATGGCCCGATTCAAGCAATGCGCCGTGCAATCGCCGATGCCGGTGCGCTCAACACTGACATTGATTATTTAAATGCACACGGCACCTCCACGCCAATGAATGATCGCAGCGAATGCGCGGCCGTGAATGTGGTGTTTGCGGGGCGCGTTAAAGAAGTGGGTGTCAGTTCAACCAAGAGTGTGATGGGACATTTGATTGCAGCCGCAGGTGCAGTCGAGGCCGGCATCTGCGCCTTGGCGATTCGTGACGGCCTGATGCCTCCGAACGCCAATCTTGAGCAATTAGATCCGGACTGTGATGTAGATGTTGTGCGCGATGTACCGCGCGCGGCACGTATCGGCATGGCGCTATCGAACTCGCTAGGATTTGGCGGTAGCAACAGTTGTTTGGCCTTGCGAAACCCCGAAGAAACCGCGGCCCTGATCGCCGCAGGACGGTAATTGAAATGAGTCGAATCGTTATCACCGGAAATAGTGCGATTTGTGCAGCGGGGTTCGATCCGTCTGCCATCGTCGATGCCTTGATAGCTGGTCGTTCGATGTTCGCGCCGCGCGCTGACTGGGATCCTGAGAAATGGCCAAATAGTCTGGTGGCCGAGGTCTCGGAGTACAACGGTGGCAAATTACTTGGTGACCGAAAATTGCTAAAGCTTGTGCGTCGCTCGGATGTGTTCGGTATTTATGCTGGCACGCAGGCGATTGAGCAGGCCGGACTGCCCACCTATACACAAGCGCTTGAGGAAGCTGCCGCCGCCGAATACGCAGACCAGACTGGCTGCTATGTGGGTTCTGGGGGCGGTGCGTTTGAAGTCAGTCATGACTTCTTTCCGTTAATGGCTGAAAGCGGCGAGAGCCTCGAGATCTTTGGTAAAGAGCTTCCAAATACTGTGAATCCGATGTGGTTGTTGCGCTCTTTGCCTAATAATGTGCTGTGTCATGTAAGTATTCGCAATCGACTGAAAGGTCCAAACGGTTGTATGACGAATCACACAACCAGCGGAATTCTTTCAGTAATCGAAAGCGCATGGACCTTGCGCGAGGGCGACGCCCAACGAGTTGTCGCCATCGCGCACGACGCACCCATTGAGCCACAAACGTTACTCTATCTCGATCGTGTTGGGTTGGTCTCCAAAGACCTCTTACGTCCGTTTGATACACGCCACGATGGCTGCTTGCTGGGTGAAGGTGCGGCTGCACTGGTGCTCGAAACTGAGGCGAGTGCAAAAGAGCGTGGCGCGACGATTCTAGGTGAGTACCTTGGCGGTGGCGATGCCTCTGAGGGTGAAGGCCTATTTTGTATCCGTGCGGACGGCGACGGGTTAAGTCGTGCCATCGAACTCGCTTTGAGCGATGCGGGTCTGACGCCCGCTGAGGTGGGAATGATCGTCGCGCACGGCAACGGAACGGAACAGTCAGATTCCTCTGAGACCGCTGCGTTGCGGAAAGTCTTTGGCCAAGATATGCCCCCGGTGACCGCCAACAAATGGTCGATAGGCCACCTGTTTGCCTCCTCTGGATTGGTCGATATTGCGATTGGCCTCGAGGCGGCCCGGCGTGGTGTCGTGCCTGGTATTGCAAGCCTTGAGCAGTTGGCCCCGTCTTGCGCCGGCCTGAACGTTGCACAGCAAACGCGCCCGACACGCAGCGATGTCGTCCTAGTGTTATGCAGAGGCTTTGCTGGCACCAATGCCGCAGTGTTGCTGCGTGCACTCCGCTAACTTCGGCTGATGCAGTGATTGAACATAGACTTCCCGATGGCTGTGCGGTCGATACTGTCGAAATTTCTCGTGTTGCGCGCCTCGTCGAGGCAATGCCTGACGACCTTAATAAGCTGTTCTCTGTAACAGAGATCGCTGACGCGGGGTTAGGGCCTGGTCGTTTGGCAAGCCTTGCCGCGCGGTTCGCTGCAAAAGAGGCGTGCCTCAAGCTCTTTGCCTCTGAGACCGCACTCAATACCATCGCAGCGATGGATTTTTCCGTGCGTCGCGACGAGTATGGCGCTCCACATATTGAAGTGACCCCCAGTGCTGAGATCGTGTTGGGCAGGCATTTGGTCGCTGAAATAAAAGTATCGCTGACGCACACTGAGACGACGGCAACCGCCGTTGCGTTACGTGTGCCGAAATTGATCACGCCCAGTTGGGCTGGCAAGTTTATTTATCGATGCTTGCCTTATCGCCGTCGTGTGATCTTAGAGAATCTCGGGCGCGTGTATGGTGGCAAAGTAGACCCCTCGCAAATCGAGAAGCTTGCTCAGGCCCATTATGGGCACCTTTGGTCTTTACTCAGCGAACTCATTAAATTCAGATTCCTCTCCAGCGAGCAAAAGAAAAGCATGGTGCGCGTCTTGGGCGCGCCGCGCATGATCGAGGCCTTTGAGGCGGGCAAAGGCCTATTGATTTTGACCGGGCATTTTGGAAACTTTGAAGTCTCGACCGTTGCGGGTGTTGAGCATTTCCCGCAGGTAAAAGGCCATATTCATTTTTTGCGCCGCCCCATTAAACCGCGTTGGTTAAGTGATTTTTTGACGCGACGCTTTAATGAAGCAGGTTTTGGTGTGGTGGGGCGTCGTGGATCTTTGGAAGAAATTGTCCAGACGATTGAGGGGGGGGATGCGGTGGTCTTCCCCTTTGACCAATATGCGCGTCGCCCCGAGGGCATCCCTGTTGAGTTCTTTGATCATGCAGCCGGAACGTATAAAAGCATGGCAGTCATTGCCTTGGCGACCGGTGCGCCAGTGATACCCGCTTGTTCGTGGCGTGAGCCTGATGGTACGCACGTACTGGAGTTCTTGCCGGCCTTAACGCCAATTATCGACGAGGATGTTGGCGCGGAGATTCAGCGTAACACCCGCG
Source organism: Burkholderiaceae bacterium (assembly GCA_044350305.1). Lineage (GTDB taxonomy): Bacteria > Pseudomonadota > Gammaproteobacteria > Burkholderiales > Burkholderiaceae_B > Zwartia. Next base: position 7,057 of record JBILHV010000028.1, on the reverse strand, counting down.
CCTACAACCAAGCGCTTGAGTTACTGATTGTTAGGCATCCTGAGCAGTGGTGGTGGGTCCACCGTCGTTGGAAAACGCAAGCGCCTCGCAAGAAGCGCTGAATAAGCAAAGTACAGAACACAAAAAAAGCCTCGGAAAACCCGAGGCTTTTTATCGTCATGCCGCAAGGGGTGTTGGCGTAGCGCCTTATTGCTGCTTGTTTGTTTCGTGCTTGTCGTAAAGGTAACCGCCTAAGGCGCCTACTGCAGCGCCACCGATGAGACCCCAAACAGGATTGCCGTCAGCGATGAGGGCGATGCCTGTGCCTGCGGCCGCGCCGATTGCACTTCCGGAAAGCGTACGTTGTTGAGTGGTGTTCATGCCGGAACAGCCAGTTAACAGCAAAGCTGCGCATACTGGCAAAGCAAGGAGAGTTTTATTCATGATGAGTATTCCAAAGCGTGGATTGACGGTCTAAGCAGAGCGCGAGCCAAAAGGCTTAGCCACGCTTGCAGGGATACGTTTCGCCTAGATAACGCAAGATGGTGTCTGCGGCTGATAACTGGTTAAAGCGGGCATTGGCCGCAGTCCACTTCACAAAACCATCAATGTATTGCTGTCGTGATGCGCCCGCAGGCTGTAAGCAGACGAAGTGAGGCGCATTTTTTGGATGACGACTCACGACATATGTTTCGTAGACCCCCTGACCAAAACCATGACAAAAGTTTTGAGCAGCGATATCGCTCTTGTTGTTGCAGTAGGCGACATACTGTTCTGTTGTGGTCGATGCTTTGGGGGCCTGTTGTGCCATCGCCGGCGCGATGCCGGCGATACCAAAACAAAGCCCAAGTACGGTGAGGTGCTTGTTCAATGTTTTCTCCAGTGAGTTAGGCTTTTTTAACCCAGGCGTTACACCAGCCAGGGCCTGCGACCAGCTTGCCTGGGAAGATTGCACAGGTGCCTGCATTGGCTGATTTGGCGACATAGAGTTGGCAGTTGGTGCAAACCTGACCTGCAGCATATTTTGGAAACTTTGCTTTGTCGACTGCCGTTGCAGCTTCCTTGTAGCCAAGGCCAGCGGCTGCCGGCTCTGCTTCGCCGAGCATGGCTTGCGCTTGCGCTTGTGCACTTAAACCGAGTCCGGCCAAACTAGCCGATGAATAAATGATGAACTGGCGACGTGAGGGTTTCATTATCCTTGTCCTAGAAGATTAAACACTGCATCCTGAGCAATGCAGCTGGGTCAATTTTAGTCAGTCTGCATGTTTTTTGTCGAAATCCCACACTTCCTCAAACCCCATGAGTTTGGTGAGGTCCGTGAAGTCATACAAATCGGTCTTTCCGCCCACAGATGAACCTGTGCTTTTGAATTGCTTGTAGACCTCGGTCATCGCCTGAACGCTCGCAAGCATGGCCGTGATCGGGAAAATAGCGAGTTTGAAGTTCAGGGCTTCGAGCTCGGCCTTGGTGAGCACGGGCGTACGTCCTTTTTCGACCATATTTGCGAGCAATGGTTGATGAAACGTGCGTCCAATCGTTCGCATTTCTTCTTCGCTTTCTGGTGATTCGACAAACAGGATATCTGCGCCGGCTTTTGCGTAGGCCTCGGCTCTTCTCAGGGCTTCGTCCAGCCCGAGTGTTGTGCGGGCATCTGTGCGCGCAATGATCAAAAAATCTTTTGATTGACGCGACTCGGCTGCCACGCGGATTTTTTTGACCATATCGTCCAGGGGAATGACGCGACGCCCCGGGGTGTGGCCACATTTTTTTGGAAACTCTTGGTCTTCAAGCTGAATGGCTGACGCCCCTGCTAATTCATAGCCTTGCACAGTGTGTCGCACATTCAATAGACCTCCGTAGCCGGTGTCGCCGTCTGCCACGAGAGGGGTACGAGCCATTTTTGCCATAGAACCGACGCGCCCCACCATGTCGCTGTAGGTGGCCAGCCCTGCATCAGGCAGACCCATATGCGATGCCACAGTACCGAAGCCCGTCATGTACAGAGCGTCAAAGCCGAAACTGTCGGCGAGGCGTAAAGACACCATGTCGTAGACACCGGGTGCGGTGACCAGGCCAGGTTGTTTGAGTCGTGCGTGAAGTTGAGCAGGTTTATTGTTTGACATGATGTGGAAGTCTCTTAGAGGTTTTTTTATAGAAAGTGGCATTGCTTTAGCCTAATCGTAGCAGGAAGCCCGTCGGGCGTGCAGCCCTCCGCTTGACCGGTTCGCGCCAGTTCCTTACATTGTGGGGCTTAACTCCTTCTTATCTCAAAGACACCCCATGACGCAGATCACTGAAACCATCCACGAACTCAACCGCAAGCTTGCCCGTCGGGAAATCACCCGCGAAGCGCTTGTTACGCGTGCGCTTGAAGGTGCTGCTCAGGCGAGTGCTAAGAGCGTGTTCACCAAGCTTTATCCAGAGGCAGCCTTGGCCGCTGCGCGGTATGCCGACGCAGCGCAGGCCGCTGGCGTCGAGCAATCTGCACTGGCGGGCTTGCCGGTCTCGATTAAAGACTTGTATGGTGTCGCGGGCGAGACCACGATGGCAGGCTCAGTGGTGTGTAAGGGAGAGCCGGTGCAACGTCACGATGCGCCAGTGATCGCGCGGTTACGTAAGGCAGGTTCCGCCATCATTGGCAAGACGAATATGACCGAATTCGCGTTTTCTGGGATCGGGATTAATCCCCATTACGGCACTCCGGTCAATCCGACGGATCTTAAACTTGCTCGGATTCCTGGTGGATCCTCGTCAGGCGCCGGCGTTTCGGTTGCGCTTGGCCTGGCTGTCGCGGGTTTGGGCTCGGATACGGGAGGGTCTATTCGCATTCCTGCTGCGCTCTGTGGTTTGGTGGGATTTAAATCGACGCAGAGTAGGGTGCCTTTGGACGGTGCGCTGGAGCTATCGCGGTCCTTGGACACCGTCTGTGCGATGACGCGCAGCGTACAAGATTGCATCACGGTAGACGCCGTACTTTCCGGCCAACGATTGGCGGTGCGTCAACGTACCGCGGGCAGCTTGCGGCTGGCTGTGCCTCAGACCGTCGTGCTGGACGGGCTTGATGCGACCGTCGCCCAGGCGTTTGACCGTAGCCTATCTGCGCTCTCGGCCGCAGGGGTTGAGATTGTGGAAATCCCCCTTGCTGAATTGGCTGAGATATCCAAAGTGAACGCCCCAGGAGGCCTCTCACCCATCGAGGCGTATGCCGTTCATCACGAACGTCTGGCGCGCGCTAAAGATGCGTTTGATCCACGAGTGGCAGCCCGTGTCTCGTTGGGTGCGACCATCACAGCGCAGCAATATATTTCCTTGCTGGATAAGCGCCGCGCATGGATTGCCAGTGTAGAGCGCGCCATCGATGGGTTTGATGCGATCGTGTGCCCGACCGTGCCAATCATTGCCCCTGAGATCGCCCGCCTGATTGCGTCGGACGAGGAGTTCTTCAAAGCGAACGGTCAGATGCTGCGCAACACCTTCACCATTAACTTGCTCGACGGTTGCTCGTATAGTCTGCCTTGTCACCGTGAGGGTGAGCTACCTGTTGGCCTGATGCTGTCTTCGACGCGTGGCGACGATGCCAATTTGTCGGGCGTGGCGCTTGCCATTGAGGCTATTTTGCAGAGCTGAACAGACTGAAAGAGTTTGTAACCAATCGAAACAAATTCCAAGCGCTCGCCCCCTTAACAGCACGGCTTGATGGGCATAACGTACGCCCATTGCCACTGTTAACGGAGTTTAGCCATGCAGGTCACACGGTTCTTGTGTTTGGGTGCTCTTCTCATGTGCACCGGCTGCGTGGCCTATGGGCCAGGTGCGGGTGGGTATGGATACGATCCGGGCTATGGCGTGGCAACCTATAGCCCGGCGCCGGTCTACATCTCCCCGTCACCCGTGTATTACCGTCCGCCGGTCTATGTTTCCCCCGCACCACGTGTTGTTGTTCCAATTTTTGTTGCGCCACCCGTTGTTCGTATTCCGCAGTACCGGCCTTATCGTCACCATCACCACCACCGGAATGGCTGGCGCGGCTAAGCGCTGGGGCGGGCAAACCTGTACATTACGGGCTAGAGAGTTTGCTCGGAGGTGCAATGAAAGTCCCGCAACGGCTCAGGCCGCTGGTTGAAGAAGGCTTGGTGGACGATGTCCTGAGTCAGTTGATGAGCGGCAAAGAAGCGACCGTTTATGTGGTGCGCTGCGGTGATGACGTACGCTGTGCCAAAGTGTACAAAGATGCTAAGCAACGTAGCTTCAAGAACGCCGTTTCGTACACCGAAGGCCGTAAAGTTAAAAACAGTCGCCAAGCGCGAGCCATGGAAAAGGGCACCCGCTATGGCAAACAAATGCAAGAAGAGCTTTGGCAAAACGCTGAGGTCGATGCCTTGTTCAAACTGGCTGGTGCGGGCGTTCGCGTCCCGAAGCCCTACATCTGCACGGATGGTGTGCTGTTGATGGAGTTAGTCACGGATGCTGAGGGCAATGTGGCACCTCGACTCAATGATGTTGAGCTCACGCCAGAGCGCGCGCGCGAGTGCCATCAATTTCTATTGAGTCAGGTGGTGTGCATGTTGTCCGCGGGCGTGATTCACGGCGACTTGTCCGAGTACAACATCCTGATGGCTGAGGATGGTCCCGTTATTATCGATTTGCCTCAGGCAATTGATGCCGCCGCCAACAATGAAGCGCAAGTGCATTTGCAGCGCGATGTGCAAAACCTAGCGACCTATTTTGGGCAATTCGCGCCAGAGCTACTTCTCACGCAATATGGTACTGAAATCTGGCAGCACTATGTTGGTGGGACGCTCACGGCCGAGACGCCTTTGACGGGGCGGGCGCGCATCGACCACACGCCTGTGGATATGGATGGGCTGATGCAGGAAATCGAAGCGACGCGCCGCGAGCAGGAGGCCCGTTTGCGGCGAATGCAGGGGATTTCCGAGCCCGGGCGGGACGGCTAATCCTTTTCTGTCTCGTGGCTATAATCGAACGAACATAAGTCCAATACTCTGGTATCGATCATGACTGCACATACACCTCTGATTTTTAAGTCCACGCGTTCAACGCAGGGGCGTTCCAAAGCTGAGCGAGACGCGATTCTTGCCGACCCTGGTTTTGGTAAGTATTTCAGCGACCATATGGTTTCGATTGACTGGACCGTTGAGAAGGGCTGGCACGATGCGCAGGTCAAGCCTTACGGCCCCTTGTTACTTGATCCGGCATCCTCAGTACTGCATTATGCGCAGGAAATCTTTGAAGGCTTGAAGGCCTATCGCCATGCGGATGGATCGATTTGGACTTTCCGTCCGCAGGCGAATGCTGCGCGTATGCAGCGGTCGGCACATAGGCTCGCGCTGCCAGAATTGCCGACCGAAGCGTTTATTGAATCGTTAAAGCAGTTGGTTTCCCTAGATGCGGAGTGGGTACCTTCCGCAACTGACACGTGCATGTATCTGCGCCCCTTCACGATTGCGAATGAAAGCTTTTTGGGGGTCCGCTCGGCGCATAAAGCGACCTATTTTGTGATCGCAAGCCCTGTGGGGCCTTACTTTGCTAAGGGTGTCGCCCCGGTATCGATCTGGTTGTCCGAAGACTTCACCCGCGCCGCTGTGGGAGGTACGGGTGCGGCCAAGTGCGGCGGCAACTATGCGGCCTCATTGTTGCCTCAACAAGAAGCCTATAAAAATGGCTGTTCGCAGGTCCTGTTCCTTGATCCGCAAGAGGGGAAATACCTTGAGGAACTCGGTGGGATGAATGTGTTTCTGGTCAAGAAAGATGGCACGTTGGTAACCCCTGAGCTGTCGGGCAGTATTCTTGAAGGCGTCACCCGCCTGAGTATTTTGCAGTTAGCCAGGGATCGTGGCCTGAAAGTCGAAGAGCGCAAAATCTCGATTGATGAATGGCGTAACGGCGTCGCCTCTGGCGATATCGTCGAGGCGTTTGCGTGCGGCACAGCGGCAGTGGTGGCGCCGATCTCGGCGCTCAAGGGGCGTGGCTTTGTGGCAGGTGATGAGAACGCTCCTGCAGGCAAACTGACAATGTCGCTACGTCAAGAACTGACTGATATTCAATACGGTCGCGCCCCAGACCGTCATGGCTGGTTGACTCGCTTAGTTTGATCGGTTTGTTCAAGCATCAACCGATATTCCGCCACAGAGAGGCAGGGGTATCGGTTGAGTAGATCCATGAGTAGCTTGTCCGCCCGAACCACCTGAGACACGGGTAGACCTTCCATAATCTCGCTGTAGGTTTTAAGGCGTCCCTCACGGTGCCAGTCTTCGAGGGCTTGTGCATGGACCTCAATGTTTTGCGCCTTGCGTTGAGCGCGACGCAGACGCTGTAGATTGGCCTCTTGCACGCCGTAATCGCTTTGTGTGCTGCCCGACCCTCGTAACACCCTGATGCGAGCCGCGGTTCGAATCTTTAAGTAGTCGGTTTGATTGACCAAACCAACATGTTCCAGTTTATTGATGCAATCGAGTAGCGTATCAGGTGCCGCACTGGCGGATTTTGCTGTCTGAGCCAAGGCCCGAGGAATGCGCTGCCCACGCTTAGCAAGTAGCGCGATATAGCGTTTAGCAGTGAACTGAACTTGACCGGATGGAATTGAGCGAGGTGGCGGCATAGCTTATTTATAGGACAAAATAAATAGTACATCATGTTTCGATTAAAATAGTACTTCATTTGTTCAAATAAATAGTACATCAGGATTTTAATGCGCGCTGAAAAAATAAAGAATATTTTTGTAGTTTTGCTAGGAGCGTTGCCTTTTGTCTGGCCCGCTATTTGGAATGGGTATCCGCTCGTTTATAGCGACACCAATGTCTTCATTTATCAACCTACACCCGGGTTCTTCAATTGGGACAAACCTATCATCTACGGCCCTTGGATGCTTTTGGTGCATGGCTGGCAGTCGTTATGGGGCGTTGCTGTGGCTCAAGCCATTCTTGTGTCTCAGCTTCTGTGGTTGACCCTGGCTGTGTTTGGCCCGCCCAGTAAGGGCAGGTTTTTATTACTGTGCCTGGTTCTTGCTGTTTGTACCGGGGCGTCCTGGTTCGTTTCTCTTTTGATGCCCGACATTTTC
>JBILHV010000238.1:0-3648 GCA_044350305.1 Burkholderiaceae bacterium | reverse complement strand
CAGCTTGCAGGTCGACTCAGAGAGTTTGGTGAATACTTCTTCACCTGGTAATACGGCGATTTGCTTGTAGTAGTCCCAAGGATATTTCGATTCGCTTGGCTTTTTGACTTCCATCAAGAACATGTCATGGACCATGCGGCCGTCCTCGCGGACATAGCCGTTCTTGGCGAACATGTCGTTGACTTTGTTGGACTTCATCCACTTCATGACGGTATCGCCATCATCACTACCTGTTGCCTTGATGGCGTTCAGGTAGAACGACACGGCAGAGTAGTCACCAGCCTGGATCATCGAAGGCTTGCGCTTGACGCGCGCTTCGAATCGTTTCGACCATGCGCGGGTCTCTTCGTTCTGATCCCAGTACCAGCCGTCGGTGAACTGCATACCCTGCGTGACGTTCAGACCAAGTGAGTGAATGTCGTTAATAAAAATCAGCAGGCCGGCCATTTTCATGGTCTTGCCGATACCGAATTCGTTTGCGGCTTTGATCGAGTTGATCGTGTCACCACCAGCGTTCGCTAAGCCCAGAATCTGTGCTTTGGAGCTTTGTGCTTGCAATAAGAAAGACGAGAAGTCTGACGAGTTAAGCGGTGCGCGTACTTGACCGACTACTTGGCCGCCGGCCGCTTTAACGACGTTGGCGGTATCGCGCTCAAGAGCATGGCCAAAGGCGTAGTCAGCGGTTAGGAAGTACCAGGTTTTGCCGCCAGCTTTCACAACGGCTGAGCCTGTGCCGCGCGCTAGCGCAACGGTGTCATAGGCCCAATGTACGGTGTAAGGGGTGCACTGTGAGCCCGTGAGGTCTGACGCGGCTGCGCCAATGGCGAAGAAGGGTTTTTTGCGCTCTGCAGCGATACCCGCCAACGCGAGGTTCACGCCTGAGTTCGTGCCTCCGATGAGCATATCGATTTTTTGCTGATCAAACCACTCGCGTGCGCGTGCTGCGGCCACGTCAGCCTTGTTTTGGTGATCGGCGAACACCAGTTCGATTTTCTTGCCATTGATTTCACCGCCTGCGTCAGCGATCGCCATGCGAGCGGCTTCGACGCCACCGGCGCCGTCGATGTCGGAGTAAACGCTAGCCATGTCGGTGATGAAGCCGATGCGGATCACGTTATCAGAAATGTTAGCGAAAGCAGGTTGTGCCAAGAGACCGGCGCTAGCCAGCATCATTGACGCGCTGAGGGTACGAAGTTTCATAGGGAATAGCTCCAGAAAGTTGCTACAAAAATAGTAATTAAACCCCAAGCAATTCGTTGAGGACGGACTGCTTTTCCTTGAGCTCGGAGGCCGCGAAGTGTTCGACGATCTGGCCATGCTCCATCACATAAAACCGGTCAGCCAACGGGGCGGCAAACCGGAAATTCTGTTCAACCATAATAATGGTGTACCCCTTAGATTTTAGCGTCTTAATCATGCGACTTAAGGCTTGAACGATTACTGGGGCAAGGCCCTCTGAAATCTCGTCTAACAACAGTAGGTTGGCACCGGTGCGCAGAATGCGTGCGACCGCAAGCATTTGCTGTTCACCCCCCGACAGGCGTGTGCCGGGCGAGTGGCGCCGCTCGAGCAGGTTAGGGAACATCTCGTAGATTTCGGACAGCGACATCCCGCCACCCAGGGCACCGACAGGCGGTGGAAGCAGCAAATTCTCTTCGCACGAGAGGCTGGCAAAGATGCCGCGCTCTTCGGGGCAGTAACCAATGCCTAGATGCGCGATCTTGAAGGTGGGCATGCCGATTGCTTCGGTGCCGTGAATGCGTACCGAGCCTGTCCGCGATCCGGTGAGCCCAAGAATTGCGCGTAGCGTGGTGGTGCGACCCGCACCATTACGACCGAGTAGCGTGATGACCTCACCTTTCTGCACAGTGAAGTTCACGCCATGCAGAATATGGGACTCGCCGTACCAGGCGTTGAGTCCGGAAATTTCGAGTGCGGGCGCGCTCATGCGTGTGCTCCTTCGAGTTCGCCTTCAGTGGTGCCCATGTAGGCTTCCATGACGGCAGGGTCTCTTGAGACATGCGAATAAGGCCCCTCAGCCAGCACGGCACCGCGTGCCAAGACCGTAATCGTGTCGGCAATGGAGGAGACCACGTTCATGTTGTGCTCGACCATCAGGATCGTACGACCAACGCTCACGCGCTTGATCAGTTGCGTGACCCGGTCAACGTCCTCGTGACCCATGCCTTGAGTGGGCTCATCAAGCAGCATGAGCTCTGGCTCCATGGCCAGTGTGGTGGCGATTTCAAGTGCGCGCTTGCGACCATAAGGCAAGCTGCTTGTTATTTCATTGGCGAAGCTACCGAGATCGACTTGCTCAAGGAGGGCTTGTGCGCGATCGTTCAGTTGGTCCAGACGTTTTTCGCTTTGCCAAAAATGGAAGGACAGCCCGGTTTCGCGCTGCAAACCAATGCGAACGTTTTCAAGTACGGTCAGATGTGGGAACACAGCTGAAATTTGAAAAGAGCGAATAATGCCGCGTCTTGCAATTTGTGCGGGACGCTCTTTCGTAATGTCGATCCCATTAAAGGCGATTGTGCCTCGTGTGGGCGTCAAAAATTTGGTGAGCAGGTTAAAGCAGGTTGTTTTGCCTGCGCCGTTGGGCCCAATTAAGGCGTGAATCTGCCCTCGCTGCACGCGCAGGGAGATGTCATTGACGGCAACAAAGCCGCGGAATTCTTTGGTGAGATTCTTGGTCTCGAGAATGATGTCGTTCATTCGATTGTGCATCTGAGGTGGTTTTAATTCTGCACAGAATTATCCCTCGAATGCGATGAAAACCTCAATTCGGGTTTGTCATAGGGGGTTTAACCCTTGGTCTTTTTAGAGTACTCGCATAAATCGGAAATACCGCATTGTGGGCACTTCGGTGTCCGAGCCACGCAGATGTAGCGACCGTGCAGAATGAGCCAGTGGTGTGCATCGACTTTGAACTCGGCGGGGATAAATTTCTCTAAGCCATACTCGACGGCCAGAACGTCCTTGCCGGGTGCGATTTTGGTGCGATTAGATACCCGGAAGATATGGGTATCTACCGCAATGGTGGGCTCTCCAAAGGCGGTATTCAGCACCACGTTAGCCGTCTTGCGGCCCACCCCAGGGAGGGCCTCAAGCGCCTCTCTGGTGCGAGGTACTTTTCCTGCATGCTGTTCGAGTAGCAGCGCGCAGGTTGCGATGACGTTTTTGGCTTTGGTTTTGTAAAGACCGATCGTCTGAATAAAGGGCATGAGCCCGTCGACCCCAAGCGCCAGAATAGTTTTTGGGGTGCCGTGGCGGGGGAAAAGTTTACGCGTGGCGATGTTGACGGACTTGTCGGTGGCTTGCGCCGACAGCATCACTGCGATCAATAGCTGGAAATCCGTCTTGTATGCGAGCTCCGTGGTGGGCGTTGGATTTGCCGCACGCAGCCGCGAGAATATCTCGTGTCGTTTGGTTGGATTCATGAGGTCCTGCTGGCGGCTCGTCGCGCGCGCGCTTTGGCAAGCGCTTGGGCCACAGCGTTTCCAATATCTGGTGCAGTTTCTTGCGTTGGAGGCTCCTGCGATGGACGAGCGAGACGCGCATTGCGTGCCTCAAAGCGCTGACGGGACGCCTGCGCATCGTCACGTGTCCACGCGCGTGCGGGCGCTACCGGGACCATCTCAATGC
>JBILHV010000237.1:0-3652 GCA_044350305.1 Burkholderiaceae bacterium | reverse complement strand
TCCCGCGTATCTGTATCTCGATTCAGCACATATGGATTCAGCGCTTATGGATTCAGCGCTTCTCGATTCAGCGCATTTTGAATCAATGTCGGGTTTAGAGGGAAAGAGATTGTAGAAAGTAGTACCGAGAAATACAGTACCGAGAAGTGGCTCTAGGGTATCCAAGACTTGCGATCGCTTGCTGAATCAAAGCGGTGATTGAACAAGGCACCTTCAGAACACAATTTTAAGTAATAGGAATAGCAATGCCTAAGATGAAGACCAAAAAAAGTGCTGCGAAGCGCTTTCAGGTCCGCGGCAGCGGATCGATCAAGCGGGGCCAAGCGTTTAAACGCCACATCCTCACCAAAAAAACCACCAAGAACAAGCGCCAATTGCGCGGTTCAGCAGCGGTAGATAAATCCAACGTGGCTTCAGTAAAAGCCATGATGCCTTTCGCTTGATAGGAGATACTAAATGCCTCGCGTAAAACGTGGTGTAACGGCAAGAGCCCGTCACAAAAAAGTTATTTCGGCAGCTAAAGGCTACCGTGGTCGTCGCGGAAATGTGTTTCGTATTGCCAAGCAAGCAGTTATGCGTGCTGGTCAATACGCGTACCGTGACCGTCGCAACAAAAAACGTACATTCCGTGCATTGTGGATCACACGTATCAACGCAGCAGTGCGTGAACACGGTGTGACATACAGCGTGTTTGTTGCCGGACTCAAGAAGGCTGCGATTGAACTCGATCGTAAAGTCCTTGCCGATATGGCCGTGCATGACAAAGCTGGTTTTGCAGCTGTCGTCAATCAGGTCAAATCTGCGTTGGCTGCCTAAGCATCGTACGATCTATGTGTGGACGGGGCCTGCTGGGCTCCGTTTGCATTTTTAAGCTGTGTTTCCTGAAGGCTTTAATAAGATGACTGGATTAGCTACCGACCTGATTGAACAGGCGCGTGCGCAGTTTGAACAAGCTGTCGATGCCGCTGCCCTTGAAAATGCGAAAGCAAAGTTTCTCGGCAAACAAGGTTCATTGACTGAAATGCTGAAAGGCCTTGCCAAACTCGATGCAGAGGCAAAGCGCACCGAGGGTGCGCGCATCAACCAGATCAAACAACAAATAGAAGGGCTGCTGACCGCGCGCCGCGCGCAGTTGGCCCAGGCCGAGCTTGATTCGCGCTTGTCAAGCGAGACCATTGATGTCACCTTGCCAGGGCGTGGTCGCGGAAAAGGGGGAATTCATCCCGTTATCCGAACCTGGCAACGCGTGGAAGAAATTTTTAAGTCCATTGGATTTGATGTCGCCGATGGCCCAGAGATTGAGAACGATTGGACGAATTTCACGGCACTGAATAATCCAGAGAACCATCCTGCTCGTTCAATGCAGGATACGTTCTATGTTGACATGAATGACGACAAAGGCTTGCCTCTGCTTTTGCGTACGCACACCAGTCCAATGCAAGTTCGCTATGCGCGTATGAACAAACCCCCCATTAAAGTGATTGCACCTGGTCGCACCTATAGGGTCGACAGTGATGCGACGCACTCGCCAATGTTTCATCAAGTCGAGGGCCTCTGGATCGATGAGAACATCTCATTTGCTGATCTGAAGGGTGTTTATACGAATTTTCTGCGTTGCTTTTTTGAAACGGATGATTTGGTCTTACGCTTTCGCCCATCTTTCTTTCCGTTTACAGAACCGTCTGCCGAGATTGACATGATGTTCACCTCTGGCCCAAACAAAGGTCGTTGGTTAGAAATATCTGGCTCAGGACAAGTGCACCCGGATGTGGTGAGAAACTTTGGATTAGACCCAGAGCGCTACATCGGCTTTGCATTTGGCTCTGGACTCGAACGTTTGACGATGTTGCGTTACGGCGTGAACGATTTGCGTCAGTTTTTTGAAGGCGACCTGCGCTTTTTACAGCAGTTCAACCATTAATTTGTCTTTGACCGATACGGTTCACCATGCAATTTTCTGAATCCTGGCTACGTACTTTAGTCAACCCAAACCTCACCACTGAGGAACTCTCGCATCGGCTCACCATGGCGGGACTTGAGGTCGAAGAAGCCACACGCGTAGCACCTGCGTTTACGGGAGTCGTGGTCGCGCGCATCATCAGTGCTGAACCCCATCCTAACGCAGACAAGCTGCGCGTCTGCCAGGTGGATGCGGGAACGGGCGCCCCACTGCAAATTGTATGCGGTGCTCCAAATGCGGCAGCCGGAATCAATGTTCCCCTTGCGACGGTTGGTGCGGTCCTACCTGGCGACATGAAGATTGGTGTGGCCAAGATGCGTGGTGTGGAGTCCTCGGGAATGCTGTGCTCGGCGCGTGAGCTCGGATTGTCGCAAGATCACGCGGGATTGTTAGTGCTTGCGTCAGACTTGACGCCCGGGATGGATATTCGTCAAGCTCTCGATCTTAACGACACGCTCTTCACGCTTAAGCTGACTCCCAATCGCGCAGATTGCCTCTCGATTCTTGGCGTTGCCAGAGAAGTCTCGGCGCTGACAGGTGCTACATTGCAAGCGCCTTCAATTCCTGCGCTTAAGCCGTCACTGTCCGAAGTACTACCTGTTACGGTTTCTGCCCCTGAGCTATGTGGTCGCTTTGCCGGACGTGTCATGCGCGGGGTCAATGCACGCGCGACATCCCCAGCGTGGCTTGTTCAACGACTTGAGCGTGCAGGGCAGCGCTCGGTGAGTGCTCTGGTCGATATCTCGAATTATGTGATGCTTGAACTCGGTCGTCCGACACACGTGTTTGACCTTGACCGCATGCCTGAGCCTAAGCTTGAAGTCCGCTGGGCACGTAAAGGCGAGACACTTACGCTCTTAAACGAGCAGACGATTACGCTTGATCCGTCGATGGGTATTGTCGCGAGCGGATCCACCCCAGAGAGCTTGGCAGGAATCATGGGCGGTGCGGCAACAGCCGTCACGCTTGATACCGCTAACATTTATGTTGAAGCGGCATTTTGGTGGCCCGAGTCCATCGCCGGGCGCGCACGTAAACTTAAATTGAGCTCTGAGGCGAGTCATCGTTTTGAGCGGGGTGTAGACTTCCAGCAAGTGCCAGAGCACCTCGATCTGATCACGGGACTCATTCTGCAAGTGTGTGGTGGCCAAGCTGGGCCTATTGACGATCAATGCATCAATATGCCTGAGCGACAGTCTGTCACGATGCGTCTTGCGCGATGCCAACGAGTTCTCGGGATACCGGTCACGCACGATCAAGTCACGCAGACTTTCACGCGGCTTGGGTTTGTGTTTGAGGCAACACCCGATAAGTTTGTCGTGTCGCCACCTTCATTCCGTTTTGATATCGCCATTGAAGAAGACTTAATCGAAGAGGTTGCTCGAATTATTGGTTTTGACAATATTCCTGCTAATCCGCCTCTTGCCGCAGCCGTGATGCGTCATGCACCAGAGATCGAGCGTTCCGCGCATACGATCCGTGCGGAAATCGCTGGCTTGGACTATCAAGAAGTCATTAATTTTTCGTTTGTCGAAGAGGCTTGGGAACATGACATGCTAGGAACGAAGGCGCCGATTCGGCTTCTCAATCCTATCGCCAGCCAGCTCGCCGTGATGCGAACCTCTTTGCTACCTGGACTTGTGGCAAACATTCGCTACAACGCCAATCGTAAACAGTCTCGTGTTCGTGTGT
>JBILHV010000027.1:0-11151 GCA_044350305.1 Burkholderiaceae bacterium | reverse complement strand
TTCAAGAAACACCAAAAACACCAAAAACACCCCTAGGTTCGTCCTAGTGGTGAGCAACAATGTTGCGCTTCTTCCCAGATTGGAACGAGCACTGCCCCATCAGGGCCGTGAGCGTTCAACAAGCTACGCTTGATGACCATAGCGAGGTGGTCCCACCCCTTCCCATCCCGAACAGGACCGTGAAACACCTTAGCGCCGATGATAGTTGATTAACGTCTGTGAAAGTAGGACATCGTCAAGCTCTTACCCCTCAAACCCCCAGTCGCTAAAGCGTCTGGGGGTTTGTCTTTGTGCGAGAGGTTGGTGCGTGTTTTTTAGCCTAGTGCTGTCAGCCCGAAGCTAGTCGCCACGGCTTGCCTAGGGTAAGATTCTTTTATGTACCTCACGGAGTAAACAGCATGACAAATCCCATCCCTCAAGAACCGACTCCGATCGACTTACGCCTTATTACACAAGTTGCGTACGGCTTGTTTGCGATTGGGCTGCTGAGCGCCGGTGTCCTTGGTGCAGCAACTGTCGCAGCAATCGTGTTGTTATATATCAAGCGTGCTGACGCAGCTGGTACCGTGTACGCTGCGCACTTTGATTGGATGATGCAAACCTTTTGGTGGGGTCTCTTGGCATTAGCTGTCAGCGGTCTAGCTACCTATATTTATATTGGTTGGGTAGGTGTGATTGCCACCGGCATCTGGGCGCTTTTTCGTTTAATCAAAGGTTGGTTGGCCTTGCTTGAAGGGCGTATCCCTGTGTGATGCACTGACTTTGCTGGTCCGATGATAGTGATTGGAGTGTAAAAAAAGCGGCACCGTATATACGGTGCCGCTTTTTTTTTCGGACATCGATTTACTTCAGGTGACCACTAACGATCTTGGTCAACTCAAACATCGAAACCTGGTTCTTACCGAACAGAGGCTTAAGCTTGTCGTCGGCATTGATGTTGCGACGGTTCTTTGCATCTTGCAGGTCGTGTTTCTTGATGTAGTCCCAAATCTTCTTGGTGACTTCTGTGCGTGGCACAGGAGCGGCGCCAATCACGGCAGCCAACACGGCGCTAGGAGTCAGTGCTTTCATGAAAGCAGCATTAGGCTTGCGTGCAACTTTCTTCTTCGCAGCAGGCTTCTTTGCAGCAACCTTTTTTGCAGCAGGCTTCTTTGCAGCAACCTTCTTAACAGCAGCTTTTTTAGCAGCTGGTTTTTTAGCAGCAACTTTTTTCACAGCAGCTTTTTTAGCAGCTGGTTTTTTAGCAGCGACTTTTTTAGCAGCAGGTTTTTTAGCGGCAACTTTTTTAGCAGCAGGTTTTTTGGCGGTGGCCATGTGGGCTCTCCTAGTGAGACAGATTAATGTGCACAACAGGCGCAGCATAATACTTCTACGCAGGAAAGACAAAGATTTTGTCGAAACCTAGACGAAATAATACTAAATGTCGCAAATTTGTCTACGATGTAAACTAATTTACCTATGACAAACGGGATTATTTTCGCTATGTATCCACGCTCACCACTGGCTTCAATACAAAAATTCCATCAAGAACTCGTCGCGCTGCGGCGTGATTTGCACGCCAACCCCGAGCTTGGATTTCAGGAAGTGCGTACCTCTGGGATCGTGGCGGGTGCGCTTGAGGCCTTGGGTGTTGAAATCCATCGTGGCATAGGGAAAACAGGTGTTGTTGGTGTGATCCGTGGGCAAAAGTGTGACTCGGGCAAGATGGTCGGGCTGAGAGCAGATATGGATGCCCTTCCCATTCAAGAAGATGCTGCGGTTGCCCATTGTTCGACCGTCCCGGGCATGATGCACGCCTGCGGCCACGACGGCCACACAACTGTTTTGCTTGGTGCCGCAAAGTATTTGATGCAAAACCGCAACTTTAATGGCACTGCCATCCTGATTTTCCAGCCAGCTGAAGAAGGCTTGGGTGGTGCACAGGCGATGGTGGAGGATGGTTTATTTGAGCGTTTCCCCTGTGATGCGATCTACGCGCTCCACAACTGGCCAGCCTTGCCGGCAGGGACGATTGGCTTGAATACCGGCCCTATGATGGCGGCGTCTGACCGGTTTGAGATCGTGATCAATGGCCGTGGTGGGCATGGTGCTCACCCGTATCAAACGATCGACCCGATTGTCGTGGCGGCACAGATGGTGACGGCGCTCCAGACAATTGTGTCGCGCAATGTGCACCCTGTTGAGTCAGCGGTGCTGTCGTTTGGCCATATCCAGGCCGGCAATGCAGGCGCAGCGAGTGTGATCCCAGGGACTGCCAGGCTTATCGGAACCGTGCGCACCTTCAGTGACACGGTGCAAGCCTTGGTGGAGTCGCGCATGCGCAGCTTGATCCACTCCATTGCCGAGGGGTTTGGTGCAACGGCAGAATTCACCTATGGGCGGTACTACCCGGCAACCATTAATTCGGCCGAGCACGCCGCTTTTGTGGCGCAGGTGGCAACGGACTTATTCGGTGCAGATAGGGTTGTGGCAAATCTGATACCGTCGATGGGCGCTGAAGACTTCTCCTTCATGTTGAAGAAGGTGCCAGGAGCCTACTTTCGCTTAGGCCAAGGCGGGGCGGAAGACGGTCGTGTTTTGCATAACTCGCGTTTTGACTTCAATGATGAGGTCATCCCAGTCGGTAGTGCCATGTTTGCCTCGATCATTGAACGCGCAATGCCTTTGGAAAATTAACCATGACGCAACAGACATTAACAATCGTACGGCCTGATGACTGGCATGTACATCTACGGGATGGCGCAGTCCTCGCGTCGGTGGTCGGTGCGACTGCGCGTCAATTTGCGCGCGCGATCGTGATGCCAAACCTCAAACCTCCGGTCACCTCGGTGGCGTTGGCCCAGGCCTATCGCGCCCGTATCGAGCAGGCGATGGCGCAGGTTGGTGTGGCTAAAGAAGCGTTCACGCCGTTGATGACGCTTTATTTGACTGACAACACGACCCCAAATGAAATTGTGCGTGCCAAGGAGACGGGGGCTGCGCTCGCGGTCAAGTTGTATCCCGCAGGGGCGACGACGAATTCTGACGCAGGGGTGACTGACTTACTTGGCCGCTGTATGCCAGCGCTCGAGGCGATGCAGCGCGTTGGGATGCCGTTGTTAGTGCATGGAGAGGTCACGGACCCCTCTGTGGATGTTTTTGATCGGGAGGCCTTGTTTGTCGACCGCGTCATGATCCCCTTGCGTAAGGCGTTGCCTGCCTTGTCGGTTGTGTTCGAACACATCACTACCAAGGACGGCGCGCAGTATGTGCGCGACGCAGAAGGCCCCATCGCCGCGACCATCACCCCCCAACATCTGCTGTACAACCGCAATGCAATTTTTCAAGGTGGGGTACGCCCGCATTTTTACTGCTTGCCTATTCTTAAGCGAGAAGTGCATCGACTGGCGCTCGTAGAGGCCGCTACAAGCGACAGCCCGCGGTTTTTCTTGGGAACGGATAGTGCACCCCATGCCAAGGGTTTAAAAGAGCACGCGTGCGGCTGTGCGGGCTGTTATACGGCTTTGCACGCTATGGAGTTGTATGCCACCGCTTTTGAGCGCGCGGGTAAGCTCGACAAGCTCGAGGCGTTCGCGAGCCTGCGTGGGCCAGATTTTTATGGCTTGCCGCGTAACGAAGGCACCATCACGCTGCGTCGTGAGCCCTTCAACATTCCACAAGAATTAGCGTTTGGGGATGAAAGTATCGTGCCGCTTGCGGCTGGCGAGTCACTGCCTTGGTCAATGGTTGAGCGGTAATGGCCCAACCTGATTGCCCTGGTTAGGCCAGGGACTTAGCTTCGAGCGCTTCCCAGCGCTCGAATTTTTTGGTGAGCTCTTTTTCGATGTGTGCGAGCTTTTCTTGGATTGCGGAGAACTTGGCGGGTTCGTTCTTGTAAAGCGCACTGTCACTCATCTGCGCCACTAAAGACTCTTGCTCTGCCTCTAAGCTCTGAATGATCGCGGGCAGTTCGTCTAGCTCCTTTGTTTCCCACGGAGCAAGCTTAGTGCCGCGGGCACGCGTTGGCGCAACGACTGCGCTCTGAGTGGTCTCCACAGATTTGGTAGTAACGGTTGCTGGCGAGCCAATCGCGGCTTTTACCTGGTCGATCGCTGCGCGTGGCTTGCGGGCCTTGCGCTGACGTTCCCAATCGGCAAAGCCTCCGACGTAATCCATCCATTTGCCGTCGCCTTCGCTCGCAATGGTCTGTGTGACCACGTTGTCCAGAAACGTTCGGTCGTGACTGACGAGCAGCACAGTGCCCGGATAGTCTTGTAAAAGCTCTTCAAGCAGCTCTAGCGTTTCAATATCCAGATCGTTGGTTGGCTCATCGAGAACAAGGATATTGGCAGGCCGCGCGAACAGACGTGCAAGCAACAAGCGTGCACGTTCGCCTCCGGAGAGACTTTTAACGGGTGATTGGGCGCGCGCAGGCGCAAACAGAAAGTCGCCCAGGTAGCTCATGACGTGCTTGCGGGTGCCGCCGATCTCAATCCACTCACTTCCAGGGTTGATTACGTCGGCAAGGGTCGCGTTCTCATCGAGTTGACTGCGCATCTGATCGAAGTAGGCGACGCTCAGGTTGGTGCCGAGTTTGACGGTGCCACTATCCGGTTCAAGTGTGCCGAGGATGAGTTTGAGTAGTGTGGATTTTCCCGCTCCATTAGGACCGATCAGGCCGATCCGATCGCCTCGCATGATCGTGGTTGAATAGTTTTTGATCACGAAGCGGTCACCGAAAGACTTGCTGACGTCGACAAGTTCGGCAACGAGCTTTCCAGAGCGTTGGCCAGCATCGAGTGCGAGCTGAACGTTCCCCTGTCGTTCGCGACGGTCGGCACGCTCTACTCGTAAGCGTTCAAGACGTCGAACCCGACCTTCATTGCGCGTTCGGCGTGCCTCGACACCTTTGCGAATCCAGACTTCTTCTTGGGCCAACAGTTTGTCAAAACGTGCGTTCTCAAGGCGCTGTGACTCTAGCCATTGCGCTTTGTGTCCTTGCCAGTCGGTGAAGTTACCGGGAAAACTCAGCAGCTGGCCACGGTCGAGCTCGACAATGCGCGTGGCGACTAAATCCAAAAATTGACGATCGTGTGTGATGATGATGGCGCTGCCCGGCCATTGTTTGAGTGTCGCTTCGAGCCACGCAATACCGTCTAGATCGAGATGGTTGGTTGGTTCGTCGAGCAGAAGCAAGGTTGGGTCGTTGGCAATCGCACTGATGAGTGCAACACGCTTGCGCATGCCGCCCGATAATGTACCGACACGAGCGTCTGGCGGAAGCTCTAGCTTATCGATGAGCGCGCGTACACGCGAAGCACGTCCCCAGTCCTCGCTGTCTGGGTCGTATTCGCCCATGACGGTTTCTTCGATGGTAAGTGTTTCGTCTAGGCTAGGCTCTTGCTCTACTGTTGCGACCCGGACATGGCCTGCAACGTTGATTGCCCCATCATCGGGCACGTTACGGCCGTCGAGTAACCGCAGGAGGGAGGATTTCCCCGCGCCGTTGCGTCCGATTAATCCGATCCGCTCACTCGCCTGAATGGCGAGATCGGCGCCATCCAGAAGGGGGTGATGACCATAGGCGAGGTGCACGCCATTGAGTGTAATCAGGGCAATCGACATGTAAGTTACGCGCGCGCGAGGCACGAAGTGGGTTGTTAGACCGCTATTGTCGCAGGACGGCGTGTTTATCGTTTATTACACGCGTTCGGACGTTGCATGAAGGCGTGGAGTAATGGGTCGTACAATACAAGTGCAAGGCGAATTGGGTAATCGCGGTGCCTGACGGCATCGAGGAAGGTCCGGACTCCATAGAGCGGGATAACGGTTAACGACCGTCCGAGGGTGGGTGGGTGCAAATCTGTCCGTCTTTGAGGACTAGGGCCACAGAGACGAGTCTGCAATGGGGGTGTGCCGAAAGGCGTACTCTGCCACGGTGTTCCCGTGGTGTACGAGGCGCTTGCGTCTTGAACATTGCAGGGTGAAACGCGGCAACCTCTATCCGGAGCAACACCAAATAGGCATACGTGTGGCCTCGTGTCACGTTGGGCGGCTCGCCCGAGTATGCGGGTAGGTGGCTAGAGCAATTCAGCAATGATTTGCCCAGAGGAATGATTGCCAACCCACGCAAGTGGGTTTACAGAATCCGGCCTATAGATTCGCCTTGCACCTCGCTGCAATTTATTTTGTTCGGGTTATCCCTAACCCTATACTTAATAATCAACATTTAGTTGATCCGCCAATCCATTGATTTATTTGAATATTTCAATTCTAAAATATTTCAAAAAACCCCTCTAAGTCCTTGATCCCATTGAAAAAAATCCGTAATGCGCTTGACCAAGCTCAATCATTCACTTAGAGTGGTGAAAAGTAGGTTTTTGTGTATTTAAGTGGGGTAAATGGGGTGTTTCAAGGAAGTAGTGCGCTGACGCTGGATGCGAAAGGTCGGATCAATGTCCCGACCCGGCATCGCGATGCTCTAGTCGAGCAGGCGCAGGGCTGCCTGACACTCACGCGCCATCCCGATGGTTGCTTGCTGGTCTATCCCAGAGCGCAATGGGAAATCAAGCGCGAACAGATCGTTGCCTTTCCGATGCAAGCGCGTGCTCTGCAGCGCTTGTTACTCGGTAGTGCTCAAGATGTCGAAATTGATGGATCAGGGCGCATTTTGATTGCGCCTGAATTGCGCTCGGCTGCCGGTTTCACGCGCGATGTGATGCTGCTTGGGATGGGCGCGCACTTTGAATTATGGGATGCCGCTGCCTTGGCGCGCCGAGAGGCTGCTGATTTATCGCAAGGCATGGGTGATGTGCTGAACCAGTTTTCGTTTTAAGCCGTGACGCAGTTTGTCCATCGGCCCGTGTTGCTCGAGCCGACAGTCGAGTCGCTGGTGGGTGCGCAGTATGGCCGTCGCGGTTTGCATGCTTTAGATGAACTGCCTGATCAGCAGGCGAGATTGTCGGGCGTGTATGTGGATGGGACATTTGGCCGTGGCGGACATTCGCGCGCATTGTTAGCGAGCTTGAGTGCCGACGCACGGCTTGTGGTGTTTGATAAAGATCCGCAGGCGATTGCCGCGGCGCAAGAGTTGGCAGCACAGGACGCCAGAGTAACGGTTGTCCATGATGGGTTTTCAAGCATGGTTGATGCGTTGTCTGCGTTGGGCGTGCAAGAGGTCGATGGTGTGATGTTGGATCTGGGGGTGTCTTCACCTCAGATTGACGAAGCAGGACGTGGTTTTTCATTCATGCGGGATGGCCCGCTAGATATGCGAATGGATACGACGCGCGGTGAGACAGTGGCGCAATGGTTGGCGCTGGCAAGTGTAGATGACATGCGGGAGGTCATAGGACGATATGGCGAAGAACGGTTTGCTTTTCAGATTGCAACGGCGATTGCTGCTCGCCGCGCAACAAATCCGGTGGCAACCACGCTCGAGCTCGCCGAGCTCGTGTCAGGCACCGTCCGCACGCGCGAAAAGGGCCAGCATCCGGCTACACGCACCTTTCAGGCTTTACGGATTTACATCAATCATGAACTCGAAGAGCTCGAGAGCGCCCTCCCGGCAGCTCTGACTTTATTAAAAACAGGCGGACGTATGGCCGTGATTAGCTTCCACTCGTTGGAAGATCGCGTCGTCAAGCAGTTCATCACCGCAGCATCCAAACCGGAAGCTGTGTATGCCCGCCTCCCTCTACGCGAAAGTGAAATGCCACAGCCAGTCTTGTTGGCGCTCGCGCGGGTATTGCCAAGCGACACTGAAATAGCCGAAAACCCACGTTCGCGTTCTGCTGTGTTGCGTGTTGCCGAGCGTACACACACTGCGTTAGGTCCCGAAGGGGCTCAAGCGTTTATGCCTCGTGCACGACCAACGTCGACACGCTCCAAAAGAGGGGCGCGTTGATGGGACGTCTTTCCGTGCTGGCCGCCATGGTTTTAATGTTCTCGGCGATCTCTTTAGTCACGGCACGGTATCAGGCTCGGCAGCTGTACAACCAGCTAGACAAATACACAACGCAAGCCGAAGACCTTGAGATTGATTGGCGTAAATTGCAGCTCGATCGAGCCCAGGCGTCGCGTAACGCGCACGTGGACAAGGTCGCACGTGAAGAGCTTAGGATGAACGTGATTGTGCCAGAGCGCACCATCTATGTGAGTCAGCCTTCTGTGAATCCGTCGTCCGCAAACCAAGCGGCTCCAGCCGTCGGGAGCCGCCGATGAAGCACATGCCGTTTTTTAACAACCCTGTACTCAAGGTGGCCTATCCAATATGGCGCGGGCGACTGGTGTTGTCTTTGATTGGCATAGCGTTCTTGGCGTTGATTGGGCGAGCAATTTACTTGCAAGGTTTCACCACGGAGTTCTTGCAGCAGCAAGGCGAAAAGCGCTACGAGGTGACGCAGCCCTTGTACGCAAGTCGAGGTAAGATTTTGGACCGCAACGGTGTCGTGCTGGCAGCGAGCATCCCTGCGAGGGCGATCGGCTTTACGCCAAAGCACGCTCAAACCTTAAGTGCTGAGCGCTTGAAAAAGCTAGCTGAGTTGCTTGACATGCCTGAGGCCGATCTGAAAACAAAGATCGACCCAGAGAAAAAGACCTTTATTTATTTGAAACGCCAGGTGCCCGTTGAAGTTGCTCAGCAGATACAAAAATTGCGAGTCCCGGGCGTTAGTCTCCACAGAGACAATCGTCGCTATTACCCAGAAGGTGAGGTCGCGGGCAATATTGTTGGTCTAAATACGCTCGACGATCATGGTCAAGAGGGTGTCGAGCTTGCATTTAACGATCAGTTGGCCGGAAAGGGTGGAAGCCGCCGAATCTTGCGTGACCGGATGGGACGTCAGATCGATGATGTGAAGGACATCGATGTGGCGGTCGATGGACGCGATATTCAGTTGTCCATCGATACACGTATTCAGTACCAGGTCTATCGGGCACTGCAAGAGGCGATGGTCACGAACAAGGCAAAAGGTGCTGCCGCGGTGGTGATCGATATCAAGTCGGGTGAAATACTGGCGCTGGGCAATATGCCAACCTACGATCCCAATAAGCGCGAAACGTTTCGTAGCGGCAACATGCGCAATCAGGCGCTAACCGATACGTTTGAGCCGGGCTCAATCATGAAGCCCTTTACGGTCGCTCTTGCGCTCGAACTTAATCGCATCACGCCTGCGACACAGTTTCGAACAGGGAATGGAAAGTTCACTTATCAAGGCGCGACGATCAGTGATGTGAGCGCGAACGGAACGCTTGATCCCGCAGGAATTTTGCTTAAGTCCAGCAATATCGGGATGACCTTGATTTCAGAAAAGCTTGAGTCACGTGAAATGTGGGCGCGCTTTAACGAGCTTGGTTTGGGCCAAATGCCTCAAACAGGTTTCCCGGGCGAAGTGCCTGGCCGCTTGCGTCCTTGGGAGCGTTGGCGCTTGATTGAAAAAGCGACCATGTCTTATGGATATGGCATGTCCGTCTCCTTGTTGCAAATGGCGCGTGCCTATTCTGTGTTTGCCCGTGATGGCGACATGGTGAGTCTAAGTCTGATCAAGCGTGATCAACCACCTACGACGACCCAAGTCTATCCTCCAGAGGTGGCGCGGCGCGTGCGCTCATGGCTCGAGGCGGCAGCAGGACCGGAAGGTGCGAAGGCTGCGCAAGTGCAAGGATATCGGGTCGCTGGCAAAAGCGGCACTGCGCGCAAAATTGTTGATCGTCAATACAGCACGAGTCGCTATCGCGGCTCTTTTGTCGGTTTTGCGCCGGTGTCCGATCCACGGATTGTTGTTGCGGTGACGATCGATGAGCCGAGTTCAGGTGTGTACTACGGAGGACGGGTTGCTGCGCCGGTCTACGCAAGCATCGTAGGCAGTACTTTGCGCATTATGGGTGTGCAACCTGATGCGCCGTTCGCTTCGACGGTTGCGGTGACGCAGGGAGGCGCAAGATGATGCACGCCGAACTGTTCGCAAAGAATGTTGCACTTCAGGCGCTTATTGAAAAGCTCAGAGCGATAGTCGGGCCTGATGCGCAGCTGCATATGGATTCTCGAACCTTAAAGGCGGGAGATGTTTTCGTTGCATGCCCCGGGCTTGTCGGGGACGCGCGAACCTATGTGGAGGCAGCGATTCAAGCCGGTGCCGCTGCGATTGTCCTGCATGTTGAGAGCATCAGAGAATGGCAAGACCGCTCGGCCTCTATTCCCATGTTCGGCGTCGAGAATTTGAAGACACGCGTTGGAGAATTTGCGGATAGTTGGTATCGCCAACCGTCGGCGGATCTATGTGTTGTTGCGGTGACTGGCACGAATGGGAAGACAAGTTGCGTGCAGTGGTTGGCGCAGGCGCTACGCGTTGAGGGTGTCGCGGTTGGTGTGATCGGTACCCTAGGAGTCACCTACCCCGATGGGATGGCTGCGGACGGGCAATTGACGACTCCGGATGTCGTGTCTATGCACCGCACGTTGGCAGAGATGCGCGCGCGTGGCGCTAAAATTGTTGCGCTTGAGGCGTCTTCGATTGGTCTAGATCAAGGTCGACTAGATGGCGTTCGCATTAGGCACGCAGCGTTTACGAATTTATCGCGTGACCATCTTAATTACCACCTGACCATGCAAGCTTACGAGGCAGCCAAGCTGCGCTTGTTTACACACGTGGGGTTGCAGGGGGTTGTACTGAATGTCGACGATCCTGTAGGGGTAAAGTTGGCGCGAACGGTGGAAGTGCCGACGATCACCTTTAGCTTGTCACGGCAGGCAGACTCAGCGAATCTGACAGCGAAAGACCTCTCGACGAATGCACATGGTACAGCCTTTGTATTGTGCGCACACTTGGAGTGTGTGAAGGCGCAGACCCAGGTGCTTGGCGCCCACAATGTCGCAAATCTTTTATGCGTGGCTGGCTTATTGCGCCAGCTCGGCTGGAGCCTCGCGCGCGTTGGTGCCGCCTTTGAGAAAATTCACCCTGTCAGCGGACGGCTACAGCGGATTCAGCCCATCCTCTCGCACACACCGAGCCCAACGGTGATAGTGGATTATGCCCATACGCCGGATGCATTAGAGCGGGTCTTGCGCACGTTGCACGGCATCGCACAAAGTCGTTCCGCAAAATTATGGTGTGTATTTGGTTGCGGCGGCAACCGCGATGCGGGAAAACGTTCGCTCATGGGTGCTGTGGC
>JBILHV010000236.1:0-3657 GCA_044350305.1 Burkholderiaceae bacterium | reverse complement strand
CGTCAATGAAACGATTGACCAGTGGGTCAAGACGTCAGGCACAGTGGCCATCCGCATCATGCTCAACAGAGGTGTATCAGAAGACGCTGCAGACCCTGGCATCAATCGGGTTCTGGCTGCCGCCGCACGGCACAATATCCCTGTGAACCTGTTGTGCTGGGGCCGTCTGGATCAAGTCAAGCAATTAGCCGCACGCAACCCGGACACCCGAATCGTTGTAGATCACTTAGGACTTGAACAGCCCTATGAACCGCCACTGCTTGCACAGCCCTTTGGCGAAATCGAAAAAGTGTTGGCCTTGGCACAACACCCCAATGTCGTGATCAAGATTACAGGCGCCTGCACGCTATCCCAGAAAGCCTATCCCTATCCAGACATCTGGGATCCCCTTGCACGTATCTTCGACGCCTATGGCATGGAGCGTTGCCTGTGGGGAACAGACTGGACACGTGCCGTGCAGGTTTTAACGTACCAGCAAGGCGTGGACGCATTCAAAGTAACCGATCGCTTAACGCACACAGAGCGTGAGGCCCTGATGGGCGGAAACGTACAAAAAATTTATCGCTGTCACTTTCACTAACACGGTCGAATACGCGCCCGAATCCACTTCAAACCAGACTGAGCCAATGAACTCTTCTCCACAACTATTTGATCTCTTAATCAAAGACGCTATTTTGATCACAGCAGATCCCTCGCAGCCGTTAATTCGAAACGGTTATTTAGGTGTGGCGCAAGGTGTCATTACGTACTTGAGCCAAGCCGAACCTCTAAATTATCGGGCAACGACAACCATGAGCCTTCCTGGTCACTTTGTGACACCTGGCTTCGTCAACCCGCACGCCCACTCTATTTTGTCAATGGTTCGTGGTGTCGCGTCAGATCTTGGCTTTGCGCCCTCGTATACGCCGGGAATTCCAAAGGGCACGCAAGTCAATCCTGAACAAGCGCGCGCGCTCGCTCAGCTAGGTGCACTCGAGGCACTGCTCTTCGGCTCAACCGTGCTCGGTGACAACTTTGTTCACGCGGATATCGCAGCGCAAGCGATGGCAGAACTCGGCATGCGTCTATGCCCTAGCTGGCGTATCCACGACGTCGACTTTGCAAAAGTTGCACACGGCGAATGGCACCACGACCCAGCAATCGGCGCCCGCACCCTAGGGGCGGGAATGGCGCTTTACGAAACCTGGAAAGATCATCCTCTGGTGACAGTCAATCTTGCTGCGCATGCGGTTGACACCTGTTCTGAAGGTTTTTTAAGAGAGGTGGCAGAGCTCTCCACAAAACATAACTTGGTCGTCAGCACACATCTTGGGCAAAGTCAGGTTGAAGTCAAACGTGTCCACGAGCGCACTGGGTATACATCAACAGAAGTCCTGTACGACACGGGTTTGCTCAATGATCGCTTAATGTGCGGACACTGCATCTACGTCACCGATTCTGACATCGCAAAAATGGCTGCGCACAACGCCCACGTCGTGCATATCCCAAAGCCTAACGCAACCTCTGGCCGCTTAGCGCCAACACCAAAACTAAAAGCGGCTGGCATCAACATTTGTTTGGCAACGGACACACAGCATGCTGACATGGTAGAGCTCATGCGTTGGGCGCTGATTACAGCGCGTATACAGGAAGGTGGAGTGAACGAGTCCTGGCAACCAGATCATGTTTTTCATATGGCCACGATGGGCGGCGCTAAAGCGCTCAGTATGCAGGACACGCTCGGTTCACTTACCGTTGGGAAAGCAGCTGACTTTGTCGTGATCAATGGCAATCGCCCTCACCTAACCCCCCATGTCAATCCGGTTGGTAACCTCGTTCATACGGGGCAAGGACGCGATGTCCTGCACGTCGTCGTTGCGGGTGATTTTGTCGTGCGCGATGGGTTGCCAACACGCGTGGATATGGATGAGGTCGTGCGTCATGCGGAAACAGCTGCTCGCCAACTATGGGGAGCAGAGGGCGTACAGTACTGGTTGCAGTGATTTTATAAATGAAAGAACCTCTACCATGCTGACGCAGCACATGGCATGCATCTTGCTTGTGCACATTGGTCTATTCCCTCAACCTAAGAGATCACCAAATGAAACGAATTAGCAAAATATTCTGCCTTATCGCACTACTGGGTGCCATCTTCAGCGGAAACGCCATCGCACAAACTACTGGATTGAAGGACTATCCAGATCGCTCAGTGAAATTCATTGTGCCGTTTCCACCCGGTGGAGCTGCGGATGTGTTTGCCCGCTTAGTCGCACAGAAACTAACAGAGAAGTGGAAACAGACCGTTTTAGTTGAAAACAAACCAGGTGCAGGCGGTCGAATCGCGACTCAGTTTGTCGGTACAGCGCCTGCGGACGGCTATACCTTCTTGGTTGTGACTGTCGGGCACGCTGTCAATCCAAGCCTCTACAAAAATCTGCCTTACAACACGGAAAAAGACTTTAAAACGGTCGCCATGTTGGCTGATCTGCCGAGCATGCTGGTCGTTAACACTGAGTTACCCGTTACAAACATTAAAGAACTCGTAGTCCTCGCAAAGGCTCAGCCTGGCAAGCTCACCTACGCATCCTCTGGCAACGCCACAACAAGCCATGTCGCCGCAGCGATGCTGGCGAGCGCTGAAAACTTAGACCTCGTGCATATACCTTACAAAGGCTCCGCACCCGCCATCACCGACATGATTTCTGGGCGAGTGAACATCATGATTGATCCGATTGCAACGGCTCTTCCCCATGTAAAAAGCGGAAAACTCAAGGCGCTTGCAGTCAGCACACCAAAACGCTCACCACTCGTTCCTGAGCTCCCGACTATTGCAGAGTCGGGTGTACCAGGCTACGACTTCTCCGCCTGGTTTTTACTGCTTGCCCCCTCGGGTGTCCCTGATACATTAATTAGTAAAGTCAATGCAGATATTCTGGATGCGATGAAAGATCCTGAGCTCACAAAAACCTACGCTACGAGAGGCGCACAGGCTGGAGTTGGAACGCCTAGCGAATTATCAAAATTCTTAACAAATGAAATCAAACGTTTTGATGTTTTGGTTCAGAAGACTGGAATGAAAGCGGAATGATCTTCCCCCCACGCGACTTAGTTGGTTATGGGCCAACTCCCCCGACCGTTACTTGGCCAAATAACGCTCGCGTAGCCGTATCGTTTGTACTGAACTTTGAAGAAGGCTCAGAACACAGCATTGCCGACGGCGACGCTAGAAACGAAGGTGTTTACGAAGTGATCGATAAACTGGAGGGCATCCCAGACCCTTGTATTCAAAGTCACTTTGACTACGGCACGCGAGTCGGCTGGTGGCGAATCATGGACTTACTCGAACGTCATGGTGTTGCCTGTACCGTAAGCTCTTGCGGACTCGCTGTGCAACGCTATCCCGAACTGGCACGAGACGCGATCACTCGGGGGCACGAGGTGTCCGCTCACGGGTGGCGCTGGGAAAGCCATGCACGCATGACCCCGGATCAAGAACGGAGCTC
Source organism: Burkholderiaceae bacterium (assembly GCA_044350305.1). Classification (GTDB taxonomy): domain Bacteria; phylum Pseudomonadota; class Gammaproteobacteria; order Burkholderiales; family Burkholderiaceae_B; genus Zwartia. The sequence goes on along the minus strand of JBILHV010000236.1, from coordinate 175 downwards.
GATTCGCCAAACGGTCGAGGCAATCCATCATGCCACCGGAGTCCGACCGGTCGGGTGGCACACCCGCTCCGCAACGACGATTCACACACGAAAGCTACTAATCGAGGAAGGCGGCTTTCTGTATGACAGCGATGACTATAGCGATGATCTACCACGCTGCGTCCAGCACCAGGGT
>JBILHV010000235.1:0-3662 GCA_044350305.1 Burkholderiaceae bacterium | reverse complement strand
GTAAGGCACATGAATCGCTTTGATACCAACTGCCGCATTGAACGCTTCAGCAACTAAGTGCGCGGTCGCGCCCGTGCCAGATGACGAAAATGAGTACTTGTCTGGATTTGCTTTGAGCAACTTAATGAATTCTCCCGCTGTATTCGCGGGGAAGCTTGGCTCGGTCACTAGGATGTAGGACGAAAGTCCACACATACCAATAGGTGTCAAGTCTTTGACTGGGTCGTAGGGTACTTGCTGAAGCAGTGGGCTAATTGAAATCGGACCGGCCGAACCAGCCAAGAGTGTGTAGCCATCCGGAGCTGCTTTCGCAACGTAGTCCGTCCCAATCACACCGCCTGCGCCAGCTTTGTTGTCCGGCACGACGTTTTGACCAAGAACTTGGGATAGACCCTGTGCCAGCGCACGGCCAACGAGATCTGTTGCTTGTCCTGGAGGCCATGGAATCACTAGTTTGATTGGTTTATTCGGATACTTGGCTTGAGCCAGGCCGACTGAAGGTAATGACAGTCCGCCAGCTAAGGCGAAACCAGTCGCACCTAAGATCGAGCGGCGGGTAGTGTTGGGCGAAGCATCTACCGCGTTAGTTGAGTCGTTAGTCGGTAATTTTTTGTTAGTCATGGAGTCTCCGATTTTCTTTAGATACTGAAATCAATGATGCAGCGACGATCAAAATCAACTTGACTGGACCGTAAGCGCCACAATCGATGCGCCATGATATTCGAGAACACATAAGAATCGGGAGACGTTATAAAATTTTTGTGCAAAAGAATTGGCAAAACCTTTGCTCTTGCATTAGGGTTTACTCTAGCTTGAGCGCGCGCGCTAGGCTTAACGTCCTGCCGAGGAATTGTCGGATATTTGAGTAACGATGATTCCAGCAATCAACAGCCCAATGCCGATCAGTCGGGTCATACTGACTGGTCGCACCATCGCTCCGAGTAAACCAAAGTGATCAATCACGACCGAAATGATAATTTGGGCTGATACAGCGCAAACAATAAAATTTGCTAGACCAATCCGAGGTGCGAGCAAGGTCGCACTAATGACATAAAAACCGACAATAAATCCGCCGAGATACTCGATCGGTTTCGCATTGGCGAGGTCCGTAGCATGCGGTAGGGATTTGGTTAGGACGAGTGCAACGGTCAAACAAAATAAAAAACCAACGCCAAACAGAATGACAGATGCGTGCAGCGCTTCTCCCATGGACTTGCCGAGCCGTCCATTCAGGATTGCCATCACGGGGATGAAGGCGCCAGCCAGTGCGGCCCAGATTAATAAGCGTACAGGAGTCATAGGGTCAAGCCTTTGGTGCGTCTCGTCTATTGTTTAAGGGTTCGATGATCGCCAGTCTTACGGTCGTGACGTAACTGGTAAAAGACCTTCCTGTGCAAAGATACCGGCAGCGCGCGCGGAGGTAAGAAGTTTGACGAACGCGTCGACTCCAGCGTCACCGATCGTTTTGTACCAAAGCACATATTGACTAACTAATTCGAACTCTTTGGGAAAAGGACCAACGAGAGTTGTTCGATCTGCCTGGACAACTTCACTCATTTGGGTGATGCCTATATCCACGGTTTTGCTTTGAATCAGTCGCATAGTCTCAATACCGTCTCGCGCGACCACAGCTTTTGCCATGACCTCCTGCTCAATCCCTAAGTCACGGATCACTTTGACAAAGTGAAGACCAACGGTAGCACCTCGGGCCGGGTCGGAAAAAGCGATTTTGTTTGCATTGAGGAGAGCAGCCTTTAGATCATCACCATTACGCACGACCGGCTTGATGGCCTGCGAGGAGGCAATACCTGCCGCGGTATCCACTAGGTGAATTGTCTGACCATTGGAAAGTAAATTCGCGGCGATCGCCTTGTCAACACGTGGCTTGGTCGTAATGAGAAAGCTTGCATTTGGATCAGCAAGAAACTTTTTTTCTGCAGCGCCAGCGGTATCAAAATCGTTAATAATCGTGTGGCCCGATTCAGTTTGATAGGTTTGACTCAGAGCAATCAGCGGTATCTTGATGCCGGCAGCAGCGTACAAGCGATACTCCTTCGCCGCTAAGGGGGTCGTGCACCCAAACAAGACGGCAAGTGCCCCAACAAAAACTTTGAAGCTGCCCATAGCTTTTATCTCCGATTTTTTTTGATAGTCGAACATGCGCTGTTTATCGCCAAATCTCGCTGATTTCGATCAGATTTTGATCGGGGTCGCGTACATAAATTGAATTGATTTTTGAGGTCGCTCCCGTGCGCATCCCTGGACCTTCAATGATCGGCCAGCCAATGGTATTGAGGTGTGCGATGACATCCTTGAGCGGCCGATCGGCGATAAAGCAAAGATCCAGCGAACCAGGTGTTGGAAGGTCCGCCTTGGGCTCAAACTCTTTGCCCTTGATATGCAAGTTGATTTTTTGATTACCGAACTTGAAGGCTTTGCGCTCAACCGGCGGTGTGCCGCCGATAAAGGACTCAAGCCGCATACCCAGTACACGTGTATAGAAGTCTATGCACGCCGTTTCGTGTGCGGTAGTCAAAACGAGATGGTCTAGGTGATCGATCATGGCATGGGTGTAAGAGTTTTGCGTTCAAGCATTTTAACTAACGCGAGTATTGCTTGATTAGCAGGAGTTGGAATGCTGTACTTGGCTCCCCTGCGAACGATCAAGCCGTTTAGGTAATCAATTTCACTTTGCTTGCCCCGCATTAAATCTTGTGCAGTTGAGGACTTCTGACGCGGCATAGTGTGGGGAATTTGACCGATCACCGTCTCTGCATCTGCGGCAGAGATATGAACGCCTTCGTTCTTTGCGACCAGCAGAAATTCAGCCGTTAGCGTATCGATTAGAGTTTTAATTTCGTCTGACTCAACCATCTGACCATAGTCAATTGCACCAATGGCGGATATGCCGTTATAGGCACAATTCACTAAAAACTTTCCCCATAAATCGCGCTTGACGTCTTGCGAGACTGCACAGGGTACTGCGGACTGACTAAAAAGTGCGGCAATCGATCTAAGGGTGTCAGCCCAGTCGCCAGGGGCATCCGCCGCACCAATTGCGAGCTCGCCTCGCCCAACGTGCTCGACATGACCATCACCGGCCATACGCGTGGCCACATACACCACGGCGGGAAATGTTGGATTTGCAATCGTTGCACGAATGCGCTCGTAGTTATCGACCCCATTTTGTAAGCTAAGGATTACAGCATCTTTTTTAATGTGCGGTGCGATCAGACGAATCGCATCTTCGGTATCGCTAGACTTCACGCAACATAGAATCAAGTCAGCGCTGCTAACGCCTGATACAGTTGTTGTTGCATTCAGGCGCACGTGTTCTTTGAAGCCTAGGCAGTCTAAATACAGACCATTCTTATTAATGGCAGCGACATGGTTTGCTCGCGCAATGAGTGTGACCGCATTGCCGGCACGAGCCAGCATTCCCCCAAAATAGCAACCAACGGCGCCGGCGCCTAAAACAGCGATAGTTGGGTTCTCGCGAAGCACGGTCACTGTCCTTTGTGGCTCGTTAGCAATATGAAAGTATTTTAACTCGGCCAGCTTTCTACTTAGTTTTCTTAGTGCAAGACCACAAAAAAAATTAGTTGTACATTAGGGCGTAACTAACTTCTGTATACAAATGTATGGCCAACCTCAGTATACAA
>JBILHV010000234.1:0-3674 GCA_044350305.1 Burkholderiaceae bacterium | reverse complement strand
CACGATTGGAGCATTCATGCGTACAGAAACCGGCATCACGATTCGCCGAGAGAACTACCAGCCTTACCCGTTTCTTATCCCGACGATTGATCTCGAATTTGATTTGACACCCGAGCTCACCACGGTACGAAGCCGTCTGCTCGTGACACGGCGCAAAGATGTTCCTCATGCAGCCGACCTCGTACTCGATGGCGAGGATCTAGCGCTGATTTCAATTGCGATCAACGGCCGTGAAGTAACTTCTGCGCAGTACGCGCTCACTGAAACGTCTTTGACCTTGCACGGCCTGCCAGATCAGGCCGACATTGTGATCATGAGTACTTGTCAGCCAGCGCACAACTCGAGCTTGTCAGGCCTGTATGTCTCAGGCAAACATCTCTTCACGCAATGTGAGCCTCAAGGCTTCCGAAAAATCACCTGGTTTGCAGATCGACCAGACGTGATGTCCGTCTACCGCGTCACCTTACGCGCCAAACGCAGCGAATTTCCCCTTCTGCTTTCAAATGGCAATCTGGTGGGTCAATCCACCCTGGATGACGGCCGGCACGAAGCGCAATGGCACGACCCCTTTGCCAAACCGAGCTACCTCTTCGCCGTAGTCGCCGGAGACTTTGCTTGCCGCGAGCACCACACCAAGACCGCAAGCGGACGCAGTGTGCTGTTGCAGGTGTACAGCGATGTGGGCACCGAAGACCAAACCGAATGGGCGATGCAATCGCTTGAGCGCGCGCTGCGCTGGGATGAGACGCGCTTCGGACTGGAGCTGGATCTTGAGCGTTTTATGATCGTCTCGGCGCGCGACTTCAATATGGGCGCAATGGAGAATAAAGGCTTAAATGTTTTCAACGCAGCCTATGTTTTAGCCAATCCCAATACCGCAACAGATAGCAATTTCCAGGCGATTGAATCGGTCATCGGCCATGAGTATTTTCACAACTGGACTGGTAATCGTGTGACGTGCCGCGACTGGTTTCAGCTTAGCCTCAAAGAGGGACTGACGGTTTTTCGTGACCAAGAATTTACTGCCGATATGATGGCAGTCGGACTCAATGAGACTGAAGCAGCAAGCGCTAGGGCCGTGCAACGCATTGATGACGTCATGAGCTTGCGTTTAGGTCAGTTTCCAGAGGACCGCGGGCCGATGGCCCATCCGATTCGCCCCGAAAGCTATCAAGAAATCAGCAACTTCTATACCGCCACCGTGTACTCAAAAGGCGCGGAAGTCATCCGCATGATGCACACGCTGCTTGGAGAACAAGCATTCCGCGCGGGAATGGATGAATACTTTAGGCGTCACGATGGTCAGGCAGTCACTTGCGACGACTTTGTGAATGCCATGGAGTGGGCCTTGCAGCAAACAACGCCCGATAAAAATCTGGCTGTTTTCAGACGCTGGTACAACCAAGCGGGAACACCACAGGTATCCGTGAAGTTAGAGCACGATGCAAAAACGAAACGCTGCACCATGACGCTTACCCAAGACTGCCCCGCGGTCGGTGTTGAAAAAACAAGCAAGCTCGACAAGCAGTCTTTTCACATCCCCGTGACGATCGGTCTGCTGGATTCGGCTGGCCAATCACTGCCTCTGCGCTCTGACGCGTTGCCATCAACCGGCACGCAAGCGATTCTAGAACTGGCACAACCGACTCAAACGTGGGTGTTTGAGCACATCAGCGAGAAACCCACCCCCTCGCTTCTCAGAAATTTTTCGGCGCCGGTCTCAATTGAATACGCCTATAGCGACGAAGAGTTAGCCTTGCTGTCTGGGCATGACAGTAATGCTTTCACCCGTTGGGAAGCAGGACAAGAAATCGCCTCGCGCAAGATGATCGAACTCGCGAAAGCCTGGCGACTAAGCGGAACACTGTCGGCCTTAGACCCCTTGATTGCAAGCAGTTGGTCTGCCTCGCTGCACGACAAAGAGTTGGATGCGGGGTACCGCGCACGATTGTTAGCGCTTCCTCCCGGACTCGCCGTCGCGGAGCGCATGCCGCAAATGGATCCTTTGGCTGTTCACGAAGTGCGCACGCGGCTTCGCGAGCAACTAGGCCTCTTGCAGACTGCCGCGCTCATCAGCACCTACAAAGCCAACAGCACCCCTGGGGTCTATTCCCCCGCCCCAGGTCCGTCCGGTAAGCGCGCGTTAAAAAGTCTAGCGCTTTCCTACTTGATGTCGATCCAACATCCTGAAGCACAAGGCTTTGCGCAAACACAGTTTGAACACGCTACCAATATGACCGATCGCATGGCAGCGTTCGCGGCCATCGTCACTGACGGCACGCCAGACGCGAGGGCGGCAGCAGCAGCCCGCTTCTACGAAGAATGGCAACATGATCCCTTGGTCGTCGACAAGTGGTTTAGCGTCCTGGCGAGTTCGCCTCGCACAGGCGTTGACGCGCTCACAGGCTTGATGAAACACCCTGCCTTCACGCTGCGTAACCCCAACCGCGCGCGTTCAGTCATTTTCGCGTTTTGTATGGGCAACGCGCGCGGCTTTCACTCTCCAGACGGAACAGGGTACGCCTTTTGGGGCGACCAAGTCTTAGCCTTGGATGCGATCAACCCAGAGATTGCAGCGCGTCTAGCCCGCGCAGGAGACCAATGGGGTCGCTTTATTCCAGAAGTGAGTCAGCGTATGCATGCCCAACTCGAACGCATCGCCAAGCACGCCTCCCTATCTCGCAATACACTAGAAATCGTCTCAAAAGCACTTTCACTTTGATCTTCAGGACCTCTTTGTAACCATGAAACGCAAAACACTTACGCAGTACTTAGTCGAGCAACAACGGGCAGCCCATGCGCTTAGTGCAGAGGTTCGTCTATTGATCGAAATCGTCTCACGCGCCTGCAAAACAATTAGCCACGCGGTGAGCAAGGGCGCCTTAGGCGGCGTACTCGGCAGCCTGGAAAGTGAAAACGTTCAAGGCGAAGTACAAAAGAAACTAGACGTCATGTCGAACGAAGTTCTTCTTGAGGCAAATGAATGGGGCGGCCACTTGGCCGCGATGGCCTCCGAGGAAATGGAAACCATCCACCTCATTCCCAATCGTTACCCTAAGGGCGAGTTTTTGCTCTTGTTTGATCCCCTGGATGGCTCGTCTAATATCGACGTCAACGTATCGATCGGTACGATTTTTTCAGTGTTGCGCGCACCGGCAAGCGCCTCGGGTCGCGAAATCACGGAGCAAGATTTTCTTCAGCCAGGCACGACACAGGTGGTCGCGGGCTACGCCATATACGGACCACAAACGATGCTCGTGCTCACGATTGGACAGGGTGTGGTCGCCTTCACGCTCGATCGCGAAATGGGCTCTTGGATTTTGACAAGCGACGACATCAAGATCCCAGAAGACACCAAGGAATTTGCAATCAACATGTCGAATATGCGTCACTGGGCTCCTCCCGTACGCAAATACATCGACGAGTGCTTAGAAGGTAAAGCAGGCGTACGCGGCAAAGATTTCAATATGCGCTGGATCGCTTCGATGGTGGCCGACGTGCACCGCTTAATCACCCGTGGCGGTATCTTCATGTATCCGTGGGATTCCCGCGAACCGAGTAAACCCGGCAAACTTCGTCTGATGTATGAGGCCAATCCGATGAGCATGCTCGTCGAGCAAGCAGGTGGCGCAGCCACCGATGGAAATCAACGCATTCTTGACATCCAACCTACG
>JBILHV010000233.1:0-3679 GCA_044350305.1 Burkholderiaceae bacterium | reverse complement strand
CCAAGTTGTGCTCGGGCTCACGATTTCCGGCGGTGTTGTTCTAAGCCACACCGCTTTCGCGTTTGCCGATGACGATGCGCGCAAAGCCATCGTAGACTTACGTCAACAAATTCGAACGCTGACAGAAGCAAATCAACGCGCACGCATACAGCTTGCAGACCAAATCGAAGCCTTGGAGCAAGAGGTGACGCGTCTACGCGGTGATATGGAACAATTGACTCGGCCAGGTGGCGCAGGTGGTGCCTCTAGTGCGGCAGGCGGCGGACGTGCGCCAGACGCGCAATCGCAAGACCCGAGAGAGCAGTCTGCCTTTGATCAGTCGATGGAAACGTTTCGCAAAGGGCAGTACAAAGAAACGATTCAAAATCTCACAGCGTTCATGACGCTATACCCTGATAGTACGCTCACGCCCACTGCGCAGTTTTATCTCGGCAGCAGCCGCTACGCGCTCAAAGACTTCAAAGGTGCGATGGCGACTTTGCAAGCGATGGTTCAAAAATACCCGACACAGCAGCGCGCGCCCGACGCCTTGTTGATGGTAGCCGCCTGCCAGATTGAACTCAATAATCGTCCCGGCGCCAAGGTGACGCTGCAACGGATTGTCAAAGACTACAAGGGCACGCCCGCCGCGGACACCGCAGCAAAGCGTCTACCGCTTTTACAGTAGCCCTGTTGTTAGGCGCGCAAGCGTGGGCTTGCGCAGCGCCTGAATCAAGGCATCGTCAATAAAAGACAGGCGACGCCGGCAACGATCAGTACGATGCCAAACGTTTCGCGTCTGGTGCTCTTGCTCAAGAATACGCGCCAGGAGAGCAGCTGCGCGAACAACACCTCAACCAAACCGAGTGTGCGGACATTCGCTGCCGCTGTCAGGGCAAAACCAAGAAACCACCCTTGTGACGCCGAAGCGCCAAGCAAACCACCCCAGATTGAAATACGCCACGCTTTCAGACAGCGCACCCACGCCTCGTAGTGAAACGTCATCATCCAGGCTGCCAATAAGACGGTCTGCAAACCCAGTCCACAGGTCAAGGTCCACGAGGCACGTACGAAAAAATGAGCCTCACCCAAGGCCAAAATACCGCCTCGAAAAGACACCGCAGCAATCGCAAAACATGCCGCGGCCAACAACCCCAATACGACAGGCTGCCAGGAAGGTCCTGCCTCGCCCGCAGCCGCTGGTTTAGACGCCATGATGGTTACGCCCACGGTTGCGATAATAATCGCCCCCATCGCCAATAACGAAATTTGATCGCCCAACACAATGAGGCCAAACAGCGCAACCTGAACAGGCTCAGTCTTTGTCCATGCCGTCACCACAACGAATGCACGTTGTCGCATGGCCGCTAGCATCAAAGCCGTCGCGGCGATTTGCGACAGTGCCCCCGCCAGCACAAATAAGGCGAAGTTCAAATTCATCGAGGGCATCACAGAGCCCGTTACAAAAATGGCGATGAGTGTGAACAACAATGCGAAGGGGAATCCGTACAAAAAACGAACCTGTGTTGCGCCGAGCGTACCGAGCTGCTCAGTGAGGCTTCGCTGTATGGCATTGCGGCCTGCCTGCGCCGCCGCTGCAAAAATTGAGGCGGGTATCCATAACCACGTCCACTCATGCTCTGTCATCTTGGGCTACCCGTCTAGAAAAGAAACAGCTTGATTAAATTAGAGGTCATTACTTTGCGCGCGCCGCGTGTTGATGCAGCAACGTAACGGTCGCGGCATCAAGTGTGATGCCCTGCGCACGCTGTTGCTTCATTTTCTGCAACTCGATTTCGCCCGGCACAATAACAGGGCGCCCCTCAACAGCGGCGGGGCTGTCGTGCAAGATCGATGCAAAATCGGTCATGCGTTCGGTGAGCCACTGGGTCGATCCAAGCATCTGCGTGTTGATCAATATAAAGAAATGGCCCAAGTTCTGTGGCTCATCAGGCGCATCGACCCAAGATTTCACGTGGGTTAAATAGGCTGCGTTAGAGAGCAGCCCCGCAAACAAATCAACCAGCAGGGCCAGTCCATAACCCTTGTGACTCCCAATCGGCTGCAAAAATCCATCGAGGGCGGCCTTCGGGTCTGTTGTTGGCCGGCCCTTGTCGTCGGTTGCCCAAGTATCTGGGATTGCCTCGCCACGCTTGAATGCGTTACGGATTTTGGCGCGTGCCACGACGCTCATGGCCATGTCCAGCAGAAAGGGATCACCACCTGGGTTTGGCACGCCGAAACCGAGCGGGCTATTGCCTAGGCGCGCATCACTGCCACCCCAAGGAGCGATAGTGGTCGTTGCATTACTGCCGATGATGCTTGCAAAACCTTGCTGCGCCGCAATTAGTGAGTAGGGAGAGATCGGTCCAAAATGATTACTGCCACGCGCAAACGCCATTCCGATTCCACATTGCTTTGCGGCGTCCATCGCCGCACGCAGTGCGTGCATACCGACCAGCGGCCCGACGCCATTATCACCATCCACGAGGCGTAGAGCGGGCGCTGGCGTCTGCACGGTGATCTTGGGCTGGGCACGGATGCCCTCCACAAGCAACCGGTCGCCGTAGGACTCAACACGCGACAGACCGTGCGTGCTCAAACCGAACAGATCGGCCATCACCAGCACTTGCACAACATCTTTGGCGTCGGCCTGAGTTAAACCAAGACCTTGGAAAGCCTTGACCGCTAAAGCCGATAGCTCGGCCTCGGACCATACCGTTTGTACCTGTGCATTTTGGGTCATCTGCAACCGCCTTATTACCTGTGTGAGCCAAAGCATACCCGCGAGCGAGCTTGCCGTCATGGGCGCAGATTGTACGCAAAGACGCCGCGCATAAAAAAACCCCCGGTAAATGACCCGGGGGTTTCGTGCATACCCCGAAAAATCGGGGCTAGTGTCTGAAAGACCTGAGCTTAGAAGCCCATGCCGCCCATACCACCCATGCCGCCCATATCGCCACCAGGCATACCGCCGCCGCCGGCTGGTTTGTCTTCGGCGAGTTCGCAAACTGCGACTTCGGTCGTCAGCAACAGGCTGGCAACAGAAGCTGCGTTTTGCAGAGCTGTACGTGTGACTTTAGTTGGATCCAAAACGCCTTGCTCGACTAGGTCACCGTACTCGCCGGTGGCGGCGTTAAAGCCGTAGTTACCTTTGCCGTTTGCAACGTTATTGACCACAACGCTTGGCTCGCTGCCCGCGTTTGCAACGATGGTGCGCAGAGGCTCTTCGATGGCACGCAAGACAAGCTTGATACCAGCGTCTTGGTCAGCATTGTCGCCCTTGACCTTGGAGACCACCGCGCGCGTGCGGATCAGTGCAACGCCACCGCCAGGAACAATGCCTTCTTCCACAGCTGCACGGGTTGCGTGCAATGCGTCTTCGACACGTGCCTTCTTTTCTTTCATTTCGACTTCGGTTGCAGCACCCACGCGGATGACAGCAACACCGCCGGCCAACTTGGCCACGCGCTCTTGCAGTTTTTCGCGATCGTAGTCAGAGGTTGCTTCTTCGATCTGAACACGGATCTGTTTGACCCGTGCCTCGATCGACTTGGCATCGCCATGACCGTCGATGATTGTGGTGTTTTCTTTACCGACTTCGATACGCTTTGCTTGACCGAGTTCAGCCAGCGTGGCTTTTTCAAGCGACATGCCGGTTTCTTCGGAAATAACGGTACCACCGGTGAGGATGGCGATG
>JBILHV010000403.1:0-3683 GCA_044350305.1 Burkholderiaceae bacterium | reverse complement strand
TGCCGCCATTCGCATTGATCGAGACGTTGCCATTCGCCAACGAGATTAGACCGCTCGGCGCGGCACCCGCTGCGGTGAAATTCAAGTTGTACTTACCTACCGCAGAACTAAAGCTCGCACCACTATTAAAGTAAATGGCGTTGGCTGAGGTCACGTTTAGGCTCGCGTCAACGCCGCTCGTATTGACCACGCCACTCATATAAATATCAGCCAAACTGCCAGTGCCGCTGACAATACTGGCGCTACCTCGCATCTGTTTGATCGCTGCATTGATAATCAGCGAAGCGTGGGTATAACCATTCGCAGCGGTAATGGTCGAGCCATTAAAATTAAGATAACCCGACGTCGCAACTTTAAACCCAATAAAACGTGGCTCAAAGCCATTGCGGTCTGGGATCGCAGTATCTAATAGATCGATATTGCCGTTTAGAGTGATGTCACCACCCACCGAGGCGCTCTGCAAAAAGAATAAGGTATTCAACGACGACAGGGTTTCGGTAGGCAGGTTACCGATCTTGATACCGCCGGTTGCAGAACTGTTGGTGATTGCCCCTTTATCCGTGGCGGTTCCACCAAAGGCAATGCCATTCATCCCCGCCTGGAAAATATTATTAAACGTATTAGCGGAAATGTTGATGCCCGCAGAAGCGCAGCCGCTGTTATTGACGCAAATTGGAGTGCTGTTGCTGAGCGGAACAATGTTGACATAGCCGTTAGTGGCGCCAATCACGTTAGCGGTCACATTGCTTGGGCCTTCAAACAAAATACGATTCGCAATGAAATTTAATGAATTAAGCCCAGCAGTGAAGGTCACATTACCCGCACTCATATCAATCGTCGTTGCAGAAAACGTATCACTACTCGCAACGGTACTTGCGGCAACATAGGTAAACCCGCGGCCAAACACAATTGAGCCAGCCGTTGCTGTGAAACTCATACTTGTTGCGCTTGGGTTGTAGTAACCCGAAGCTGCACCTGTGGTCGTACCGCCCTCGCCAAAAATAATGCTGTTGGCAGCCCGAGCGGTCAAACCATAAGCGGCCGTCGCCGTGTAATAGCTACTGAGATAAATATTGCTGCCTGCCCCATTTGCATTGAGGATCAAGGCCCCGCCTACCGCATAAATCCCTGGCATCGAGATATTGCCATTCATCGCAATGGTCACGGCCGTCTGAAGTTGTGCAAAATTATTTGAGGTCGTCGCGGTGTGCCCAAGCGTTGAGAATGAAGCAGCGCTATAGCTACTACCCAAGCTGGTGTATGCGTCTTTGATGTTTCCGTACAGATTCAGTCTATTGGCACCGACGTGACTTAACTGCACTGTCAACGGGCTTGTAATCACTAATTCGTTCGTCGATAGTGCATTAATGGCGATCGCACCTGTCTGCACAGCGTTGCCGACCGTGATCATGGAAAAGCCTGGCTTGAAGACGGCATTACCAATCGTGACTGAGGTAGGCGCTGCGCCATTGACCGCGCTACCGTTCCAAAGAACACTCGGCAAGGAAATGGTGCCCGCACCCGTGCCGAGTCCGATCGTGACCGATGGGGTTTGCGGAGCAATCGTGAGCGTGCCACCAACGCTTTGAATGACATTGCTGTTGTTCGCACCTGCCAAACTCATGACGTCAGACATCAAGTTAATCGCGCCACCACCCGCATTCAGCGTAATGCCGCCAAGTGAGAGATCAATACTGCCGGTGGTCGCAACATATGTCGTCAGCGAAATATCGACCTTGTCACCCGCTTTTGCGCTGATGTTAGTACCAAGGCCTAAATAAGCATTTCGTGAGGCATTGAGCGTTAAGCCACCATTGGTGATGTTGGCACCTTGATACTGGATATAGCCTGTCGCCGCGCTTGAACCATATGTGCCAATCGAGCAGGTCGCCGTACCAGCCGTACAGCTAAGCGCCTGTTGCAAGACCAAGGGGCTCGTGAAAGAAAACGGCGACGCACTTGTGCCGCCCAAGATATTAATGTTACCGGTCTGACTGGTTGAACCTACTGTGATCGATGCAAAGCCGTCTTTGAATACCGCTGCGGCTCCGCTCCACAACGAACCTGGCAGCGAGATTGCGCACGTCACAGCAGTCGAGCTATTGGCGCACGAGGTTGTATTGATCCCGATTGTTTTTGTTGGGGTCAAAGGCATGAGCTGCAAGCGACCGGCAAACGTGCTGGACCGCAACTGTGCGCCAGAGGTAAAGATTAAGCTATCGGCCTGAACCGTCAAGGCATAACTCAACACATTGATATCCGCGTTCGCTCCAAAAGTAATCGACCCTGTATTTGCAGTCGTCGACACCAATACGGTGTTGCTCGATAAGGTCAGCGCAGCGTTCCAGACCTGACTACCGGTGGTGGTGACACCTCCGCCCAAGGTACTAGTGCCAGCAACGATGCTGATAGCACTCAATGTCGTTGTCGCGCCGACGGCTGCACTCAGTATGGTGTTCGCCGTGCCCGAGTTGACCGTGAGGCCAAAGGCACCATCAACAGTCTTGCCAAAGCGAATCGCTTGGTTAGTCGTGCTGATAGTTGTGGCTGCGGCCAAGGTCACAGGCCCAGCAAACGTGATCTCAGCAGGATTTGTTGCGCCGGTCGTGATCGACCCTGAAAGCGTGGTGATGCCCGTCTGCGTTGCACTACCCAACACAAAGCCGGTGAATTTTCCGCCATTACCGAAAATTGAATCCGTACCATTCAAGATCGCCGTCGTAATGTTGAGTGTTCTTCCGGTGACACCCACACCAATCGTGCTGGCGTTGCTAAACGGTGCGATCGTTAAGATACCGCCCGCACTGTAGATGCGGTTGTAAGTGGCGTTGTAGGTCGTGGCAGCAGGAGTCAGTGACGTGTCACTCACAATGGCAACATTTCCGCCACCCGCATTAATCGTGATCGCGCTGGTCACCCCAGTCGACATATCCAAGGCATCGGCCTTCAAGACAATATTGAGTTGATTGCCGCCAGTGGGTGCAATCGTTGTGCCGCCTGCAATCGCAATCTTGGTGGTGGCAATCACGCTCAAGGCGCCCGTCGTGAGTGTCGTACCACTGTAGCTGAGTGTGCCGGCTACGTTGATCGTGCCGCTATTTTGTACTGTCAATGGCGATAAGAAGCTGAAGGTACTTCCTGTGACGCCCAGCGTAATTAGGCCGGTGCCAGACGTCCCACCCACTGTAATCAGACTAAAGCCCTCCTGAAAGACTTGCGCGCCCGCGGTGGTATTGCTCCAAAAGGCAGTCGTGGGCAAAGCCCAGATACCGGCCCCGCCACCAATACCAATCGTCGTTGCTGCGGTATTAGGTCGAATCGTCAGCGTACCGCCAGTGCTCTGAATCTTTTGACCCGCACCCGACAGGCTTAACTTATCAGCCTGAATCAAAATCGATCCGCCGTTACCGTTAATCGTCTTATTTGCGGCGAGCACCATTGAATTGGCTGCTGTGCTTGCAGAGATAAACGACAAACTACCACTCGCGCTTGAACCACTGACATTTTGTAAGGTCATGATGCCGCTGGCACCGGTTATCTCAAACGCGCTTGTGCTGGCAACTGTGATATCACTGTTATAGGTTTGCGAGCCGGTGGTCGTGATGTTTGCGCGAACAGTCGTGGCGCCAGTCACCGTTAAACTCGTCAAGGCCGCCGTGCTCCCGACATTTCCACCAAAAATG
>JBILHV010000231.1:0-3687 GCA_044350305.1 Burkholderiaceae bacterium | reverse complement strand
TGCCGCTACACAGAAATCTCGCTTTGGTCTTATTGTCATTGGCGATGAAATCCTTTCGGGACGTAGGCAAGACAAGCATTTCCCTAAAGTGGTCGAACTTCTCGGCGCGCGGGGCTTGCAGCTGTCATGGGTTGAAATCTTGTCCGATGATCGTGCTGCCCTGGCAGCCGCTTATAAGCGCAGCTTTGCTTCGGGAGACATTGTCTTGAGTTGTGGGGGCATTGGCGCCACGCCTGATGATCATACGCGGCAGGCGGCTGCTGCTGCGTTAGGTGTGCCGCTTGAGCTTAATGATTTTGCACGAGAGCAGATTACGATTCGTTGCGCCGAGAACGCAGCCAAAGGTCAAGGCTCAGCGGATATGAACGCGCCTGAAAATCAGCAGCGCTTGCAGATGGGGTTTTTCCCTCAAGGCTGTGAGGCCGTGCCGAATCCATTTAATCGTATTCCTGGATTTTTTATCCACGACCACACCTTTGTGCCGGGGTTCCCGGTCATGGCGTGGCCGATGCTCGAGGCGATGCTCGATACCCGCTACGCGCATCTCCACAACAAAGAAGATCGCACAGAGTATTCCTTCATCGTTTACGGGTTGCCCGAATCCCGGATCACGCCAGCGCTTGAGGCGCTCGAGCGCAAGTGGCCGAGCATCAAAGCGTTCAGTCTTCCGTCTGTCGGCGAGGGCGGGGCCGTGCCACACATCGAACTGGGTGTGAAGGGTGATGCGGCCCCTGCCTTAGAAGCATTGGAGTTTCTGCGTGAGCAAGCCCTGGCCTTAGGCGGCCGCTACGAGCCGCCGGTTGCCAAGTAAGGCCTTTCGATCACGACAGCCCGGTAATTTCTCCAGCATCGTTAATATCGATGCCATTGGCTGCTGGCACGACAGGTAGGCCTGGCATCGTCATGATGTCACCACACACCACCACAACGAACCCCGCACCGGCTGCGAGTCTTACTTCCCGAATGCTCAGGATGTGACCGCTCGGTGCGCCGCGTAACTTTGCGTCGCTTGAAAAAGAGTATTGCGTTTTGGCGATGCAAACCGGCAGATGGCCATACCCCTCGGCCTCAAGCTGGGCGAATTGCGCACGCACTTTGGCGTCGGCCGCAATGCTTGCTGCCGCATAGGTTTGGGTTGCAATGGTTTGCACCTTATCCCAAAGCGATACCTGGTCTTCATACAGGAACTTGAAGTGATTCGGTTGCTCACACAACTTGACGACGGCATGGGCGAGATTGGCAGCGCCCGCACCGCCCTTGGCCCAATGCTCCGCAAGGACGACCTCAACACCGAGCGATGCGGCGGTAGACTGCAGAAGCGCGATTTCGGCCGCGGTGTCTTCAGTGCGATGATTAATTGCCACCACGCAAGGCAATCCAAAGTTCTGTGTGATGTTGTGGATATGACGTTCAAGGTTGACCAAACCCAAACGCAGAGCGTCCAGGTTTTCTGAGCCCACATCTTTGACCTCGACGCCGCCGTGATACTTCAAGGCACGCACGGTAGCGACCAACACGACCGCAGAGGGCGCCAAGCCGGCTTTGCGGCACTTGATATCTAAAAACTTCTCGGCTCCGAGGTCTGCGCCGAAGCCCGCTTCTGTCACGACATAGTCGGCGAGCTTGAGTGCGGTGGACGTAGCGAGAACCGTATTGCATCCATGGGCGATGTTGGCGAATGGTCCGCCATGCACGAGCGCGAGATTGTTTTCAAGTGTTTGCACCAGGTTTGGGGCGAGCGCTTCTTTTAAGAGCGCCGCCATGGCACCTTGCGCCTGCAGATCGCGAGCGCGTATCGGCTTGCCTGCAAGCGAGTAGCCCACCACGATATCTGCAAGACGGTCCTTCAGGTCCTTCAGACTTTTCACCAAACAAAAAATCGCCATGACTTCGGAGGCGACGACAATGTCGAAGCGATCCTCTCGCGGAAAGCCATTCGCTGTGCCACCCAAACCGATCACGATCTGTCTGAGGGCGCGGTCATTGAGGTCGACGACTCGGCGCCAACTGATGCGTCGTACATCGAACGCTAGCTTGTTGCCGTGGTGGATGTGGTTGTCGATCAAGGCCGCTAACAAATTATTGGCCAGAGCAATCGCATTGAAGTCTCCGGTAAAGTGCAGATTGATGTCTTCCATGGGCACGACCTGGGCCATGCCGCCACCGGCCGCGCCCCCTTTCATCCCGAATACCGGGCCGAGTGAGGGCTCGCGCAAGCAAATCATCGCGCGTTTGCCAATGTGATTGAGCGCATCTCCGAGCCCGACGGTTGTAGTGGTTTTCCCCTCGCCTGCTGGGGTGGGTGAAATCGCTGTCACCAGAATTAATTTACCGTTTGGTCGGGCATCGAGTGTGCGGATGTATTCAAGCGAAAGTTTTGCCTTGAATCTTCCGTACGGCTCCAACGCCTCGTCTGGGATGCCTGCTTGTGCTGACGCGAGTTCAAGAATGGGACGTTTATTTGCAGCTTGAGCGATGTCGAGGTCAGAACGCATAGGAGGAGGCCTTAGAGAGGAATCTGGTGATGATACATTTGACGCCGCGCGCGGTGCGTTTCATAATATGAGATAGAATCCCTCATGCTGCACTGCCGCAGATTCAAGGACTGTATCAAGCCATCATGTCGCGTAACGTTTCATCTCCACCCGTAGTGCCCTCATCCCTGTCTCATGGGGCGTCAGACATGGCGATTCAGGTGCTGGGTCGAGCGACCCAGCTGCTTGATGCCTTAGCGGCTCAGCCTGATCCTGTTCCGCTCAAAGACTTGGCCCGCACGACCGGTTTGCACACGTCGACAGCGCATCGCATTCTCAATGATCTGGTCATCGGGCGCTACGTGGACCGTGTGGATAGCGGTCTGTACCAACTGGGTATGCGTTTGCTCGAATTGGGCTCGCTGGTGAAGGGTCGGCTCAACGTCCGAGAGGCTGCCATCGACGCCATGCGGGCGCTACATGCCCTAACCGGGCAGACGGTCAACCTGTCGGTTCAGCAGGGCGACGAGATTGTTTATATCGATCGAGCATGGAGCGAACGCTCTGGCATGCAGGTGGTACGCGCGATTGGTGGCCGGGCGCCCTTGCACTTAACATCCAATGGCAAACTGTTCTTGTCTTCCATCGATTTGCGTCAACTCCGCGCTTACGCAACGCGTACTGGTTTGGCGGGCGGGACGGCCAATAGCCTTAAAAGCTTGGAGACATTGGAGCGAGAACTGTCTTTGGTGAGACAGTTGGGCTACGCGCGTGACAATGAAGAGCTCGAGGTGGGTGTGCGTTGCATTGCCGCTGGCATCTATGACGATACGGCGAAGTTGGTTGCCGGGTTATCGATTTCTGCACCGTCTGGTCGCCTGCAAGATGCCTGGATTCCCCAGTTGGTCGCGACCGCAGGGACGATTTCAGAGGCCCTAGGCTACGAGACTGGCGCGACGGCGGCGTGAGCCACCCGGTGACGTCTTTACGTTAAAAAACTAAGTAAAAATAAGTAAACGAGCAGTAATGTTGTTTATTTGATGCACCGCAACAAATAATTGTTGACACGACTGTTTTTAGACCTAAAATGACACTTGTGCACTGCAACATATCGCAACTAACAAGCATTTCGTTCATTTTGGAGAACACCATGTCTGCAATTCCTCAGCAAGTCCTAAACAGAACGAAATGCTTGTTAGTTGCGATATGTTGC
>JBILHV010000232.1:0-3687 GCA_044350305.1 Burkholderiaceae bacterium | reverse complement strand
AGCTCTGGAGCTAGTTTAAGTGCTTCCACCACGGCACCATCACCGAATACCATCCGATGCGCGCCCCCCTCCCTCCAAATGACAAGTTCCAGTCGTTTCGACAGCGCATTCGTCACCGAGACACCCACGCCGTGCAAACCGCCTGAAAACGCATAAGCACCGCCCCCCTTCTTGTCGAACTTCCCTCCGGCATGCAATCGCGTAAAAACAAGCTCCGCAACCGGGGCCTTCTCTTCCGGGTGTAAGCCAACCGGAATACCCCGACCGTCGTCTTCGACGGTGACGCTGCCATCAGCATGCAGGGTCACCAGAATCTGTTTGCCAAAGCCGGCGAGCGCCTCGTCAGCGGCGTTATCGATCACTTCCTGAATGATGTGGAGGGGGTTTTCGGTACGGGTATACATGCCGGGACGTTGGCGCACAGGCTCAAGTCCCTTTAATACCCGAATGGATGATTCGTTATACGACTGATTACTCAAGTTATCCCCAACAACGGTAGAAAAGAGGGTCATTTTACGGAAAATGCCCAAACCAAGGCGTGATGTTATGCTTTAATGACAAAACGATGTCTCGGCCTGTGCGCCAGACGCGACCAAATTCAAGAGAAAACCATGAGTGAACACATCAAAAACGTAAGCGATGTCAGCTTTGATGCGGACGTGCTTAAGTCATCCCAACCCGTGTTGGTGGATTACTGGGCCGCTTGGTGCGGTCCTTGCAAGATGATTGCACCGATGCTTGAAGAAGTATCGGCAGAATATGCCGGCAAAGTCACTATCGCCAAACTTAACGTGGACGAAAACCCTGAAACGGCTGCCAAATTTGGCATTCGCGGCATTCCGACTCTGATGTTATTCAAAGACGGACAAGTTGCTGCAACGAAAGTCGGCGCCCTATCAAAATCACAACTAACTGCATTTTTGAACGACTCGATCTAAATCGCTTCCACGCGCGGGCCCCTTCGAGGCCCGCCACTGACTCTGCTTAGCGCGAGCCGTTCTGCTTCAACTATCCTTGATTTCTTTCATATCCCGCTTCTTCACTGAAGTCTCTTTTCTATAAGCACATCAATGCACCTTAACGAATTGAAGGCGCAGCACGTTTCGCAGCTGCTCGAACTGGCCGCAGGCCTCGAAATCGAAAATGCCAACCGGCTTCGCAAACAAGAACTGATGTTTGCCATCATGAAACGTCGGGCTAAACAAGGCGAACAAATCTTCGGTGACGGCGTTCTGGAAGTTCTGCCAGACGGTTTTGGGTTTTTGCGCTCACCCGACACGTCGTACTTGGCGAGCACCGACGATATTTATATATCTCCGTCCCAGATCCGCCGCTTTAACTTACATACTGGCGACTCTATTGAAGGTGAGGTACGTACGCCTAAAGACGGCGAACGCTACTTTGCACTGGTTAAGGTCGACAAGGTAAATGGCTTCGCCCCCGAGGCCATCAAACATCGCATCATGTTTGAAAACTTGACGCCTTTGCACCCTGACAAAGTCATGCCGCTCGAGCGCGACATTAAAAGCGAAGAGAATCTGACTGGCCGTATTCTGGATATATTTGCTCCGATTGGTAAAGGTCAGCGCGGACTGATCGTGGCGAGCCCAAAATCCGGCAAGACCGTGATGATGCAACATATCGCGCACGCCATCACAACGAATTTCCCGGATGCCGTCATGATCGTGATGTTGGTCGACGAACGCCCTGAAGAAGTGACAGAAATGCAGCGCACCGTGCGCGGCGAAGTGGTCGCCTCGACTTTCGACGAACCTGCAACGCGTCACGTACAAGTAGCTGAAATGGTGATTGAACGGGCAAAACGCCTCGTTGAAATGAAGAAAGATGTAGTGATTCTGCTTGACTCGATCACGCGTCTCGCTCGTGCTTACAACACCGTTGTCCCTGCGTCGGGCAAAGTCCTGACAGGTGGTGTCGATGCGAACGCGCTGCAACGCCCCAAGCGTTTCTTCGGTGCGGCCCGCAATCTTGAGGAAGGTGGCTCACTCACAATTATTGGTACAGCCCTCATTGAGACGGGTAGCCGTATGGATGAGGTGATCTACGAAGAATTCAAAGGAACCGGCAACTCCGAGGTTCACCTGGAGCGCCGCCTTGCTGAGAAACGCGTCTACCCGGCCATCAACCTGAATAAATCAGGGACACGCCGCGAGGAATTACTGATCAAACCAGATCTGCTGCAAAAAATCTGGGTGCTTCGCAAGTTCATTCACGATATGGATGAGGTGGAGTCCATGGAGTTCATCTTGGACAAAATGCGCTCAACCAAGAACAATGCAGAATTCTTCGACATGATGAAGAAGTAATCAACCGCCCGGGTTGGGAGGTGCTGGGGGTTTTACTGGCGCCTCCATGGGTTCAAGGATCGGGTCGTCCCAAGGGCCTTTCACCCGATACTGCGCGCTCATGGCTTTCTCAAGTGGGTTACGCAACACATATTGCCCCAACAAGGCGCTGAGCCCTGCCAGCGGATTGACCACAAAGGCGGTAGCGACCGCCGTGCCGCTCAAATCCAAGCGTGGCTTGACGTCCGCTTGCATATCCCAAATCTTCTTATCTAAGTCAGAACCGCCCGTCAGCGCGACAGAGGCAACAGGGCTGCGTACTGTCAAGTCCTGTGACGTCAGGACCCCTGCTGCGATCGTAAAATTTCCATCGATCGTGTTCCACGGAAAGCCATTCTTGAACTCGTCTCCCACACGGAAATTTAAACTCAAAATACGCTGCAGAGACTGAAGAGAAAGCAACTCAAGCAGTCGGGCACTACGCGAGGTCACGTGCGCAAAGACTCCGTCTTTGAGTGCAATACTTGCCTGACCCTGCAAACCACCATAACGATACTCCCAAGGGAAATCACCCCACTCGATTCGCCCCGTGAGCCTACCCTGCCCGCCCCTGACTCGATCTGGATATCCCATCATGTCAGAAAGTTTACCGAGATCCTGGATATCGACCTTTGCATCGAGGCTCACGCCACGCGTGGGACCGCTCAAACGCCAATCACCCGTGGCAGTCAAGCTTGCGTAGGGGTTCTTTATCTCTAGCTTTTCAATTTTCCAATCTGCGCCTCGACGCACGGTAGCACCTAGCAGTCGCAAGCTTCCCAAGCGACTTCCAAACAGGGTGAAATCGTCAATCGTCAAATCCACGGCGGGCATCTCTGACCACTGCTTCTCATCAATCATGCCGGTTTTGGGTGGCTCTCCTGGTCCCGTGCTGGCCGAGCCAAGCGCGAGTTTCGAAAAACGTGCGTAGACGCGTCCAGAGACTGCGCCCTGCGTCTCTTGCCAAGAGGCAAACCCCTCAGTTTCCTTAGAGGTTAACTTCGCACTCCATTTGCTCTGGTCCTGCCGGTTTGCTGTCAGCGTCAAAGCTGACAAACTCATTTCGCCCCAAATCAACTGCGTCGCGCTCAAGTTGAACTGCTGAAACGCTGGAACAATATTGGCGCTCCCTTTGATGTCACTTGATTCGCTTAAGTTCGCTGAAAACGCCTTCCAATCATCCCAGTCGATTCGATCTAATTTAAGATCCACGGCTAGCCCCGAAGCGGGGAGCGTGGCCTGCCGCCCCATCGCTAAGGCGGCGCGATTGAAAAAGGTGGTGCTCCCGGAGGCTGTCTGACGCTCGAATCTACCATTCAAGACATCTGCAAACGAGACATTC
>JBILHV010000026.1:0-11246 GCA_044350305.1 Burkholderiaceae bacterium | reverse complement strand
AATGCAAAATACTCGAGGGCTTAGCTTCGGCGTGGCGCCGATGCCTTTTTATGATCAAGTTATACCCAAAGCAGGTAGCCCTTTCGTGAGTGGGTCTGCGTTGTGGGCAATTGCAGGCCAATCTAAAGAACACAATAAGGCCACGATGGCGTTTTTGGCGTTTCTTTCTGAGCCCGTGATTGCAACCGCTTGGCACCAGCGCACCGGATTTCTTCCATTAACCGATGCGGCATTTCGTTCGAGCGAAGGCGGGTTCTATGATCGTATCCCTGGTGCAAAGCAAGTTGTAGACAGCATGCGCGAAGTGAACGATAAAAATAGCCGAGGCTTTCGGTTGCGCAACTATCCGCGCATCGAGCCTATCCTGAGTGGTGAGCTCGATGCCGCGCTGTCCGGCAAAACGCCGCCTGTTGCTGCCTTGACAATGGCGCAGGAACAGTCCGTGCATATTTCCAATCAAGGGCTATCGACAGCAAAACCAGCCGCTCCAGCACGTCGTTAGAGCTGTTGGTTTGAGTAAAAAGGGAGCCTAAGTTGCTCCCTTTTTTTATGGCACTTTGGTCCATGCGTGTCCTTCGCAATTGCTACTCAGAGCACTTCGCGACAACATAGCGCTTGTTTCTTTTTCGTGACAAGCTATGTTGAAGATATTTGGCCGAAATCTAGTCTTGCTGTGTTCGCTTTGCGTGCTTGGGTGCACGAAGGTCGGAATACACGCTAGACCTTATGCGGATGCGACCGGCGAAACGCCCGTTGGTAAGCTGGACTTTGGATGGCGGCTTTCTGGCGATCGGTCAGTCGCACCATTGCAAATTTTCTCTGATGCGACGCGTATCTGGCTTCAGTGGGGTTCGCAACAGACGCTGCCCGCGCTGATCGGTCTAGACGAACACGGAGAGCGTGTATTGCCCTATCGCGTGCAAGGGCCATATGCCGTGATCGATGGGGGTTGGACGCAATTACAGTTTCGCGCGGGATCCTTGCTGGCGCGTGCGCGTCGCGTGACTGAGCTCCGTGCAAGCGCTGCTGTCACACCATCGCCGCCGCAGCCTAGCGAGCGGCCGCCAGTTTCTTTGTCTGTCGTCTACGCTGTGACGCCTAAAGACCTACATCTGCGTCAAGCACTAGGGCGGTGGGCTTCAATCGCCGATTGGAGGTTTCAACCAGATCACTGGGTGGTAGATGTCGATATTCCACTAACAGCGGGCGCAGAGTTTACGGATAATTTTATTGATTCCGTGCGCGCACTCGTCCGCGCAACCGAGTTATCAGATCGTCCCCTGCAGCCATGTTTCTATTCAAATCGGGTGCTGCGAATCGTACCGCTATCTGAACATTGCGATCGCACCACTGAGCAAGGTACGCCTGTATGAAGACAGGTCACCTTCTGCTGATGGGAATGGCGCAAGTCGTATTGCTCTCGGGTTGTGCATTGAACAAGCGCTTGCTTGATCAAGTCGGCGTGGCGGTCAAAGAGCAGGCTGAGATTGTGAGTCAACATCAAAATTTTCAGCGCATCGCGACACAGAAAGACGAGAAACAGCGTTCGCAGCAAGTTGATCGTCCTTGGTTGGTGGGGCGAGCCGTGCCATTGGCGCGGGAGTTCACCTTACCAGTGGCCTTGAGGGCGCGGATCGATACAACGCTGATGTATCAAGATGGAAAAATTGATTTGCCGACGTTTGCTGAGCGCGTTACGCGTGCAACTGGGATCGCAGTGCGCATTAAGCCCGAAGCATTATTGCCCGCCGAAAACTTCTTGCCGCGCTTAATAATCTCGCAAGCAAACGGAAGTGTTGCGATGCCGCAGACTATCTCGCTTCCTCAGGGATCTTTTCCCCTGAGTGATGTTCTCGATGCCGCGTCACGGCGCTTGTCTGTTCAATGGCGTTACCACGATCGTGCCATCGAGTTTTTTCGAACACAAACAAGGGTATTTGATTTGCGTGTACTGAGTCTGTCTGCGCAAGCAGACGCTCGATTAGGCCGTAGCGTTAGCGCCAAGGGAAGTGGGTTTGATCACTCTTCAAGTACATCATTTTCCGGTTCCACGCAGCATGTCATGGACGCTGTGAAGAGTCGATTAGAGCCGTTTCTGACTCGAGCTGCAGTGGTCGCGGCCCAACCTGGAGCATCAAGCTCGGTGGTGATCACCGACACCCCCGAGGCGTTGACTGAAATATCAACTTATCTTGAGCGAGAAAATCGAATCTTGACCAAACGCATTCGGCTTATCTTTGAGGAAATTACGATTGCAACCAATGAAGATTCAGAGCTTGGCCTAGATTGGGACGCCGTATTTGCGCATGGAAAGTTTGCCGCAAGTCTTGCCAGCTCTCCCGCAGCCACCGCGGTTGCGAGTACGCAGGCCCGTCTGGGGGCCAGCACTAACGCTGCGCGCTCCCAAGCGGTACTCACTGCGCTGTCGAAGTATGGATCGATTCAACGTCACGTGACGATTCCTGTTCTTACTCTTAATCGTAGACCCGTGACGCATGCGGTGCGTACGACGTTCACTTATATCGATCAGGTGAAATCATCAACAAACGGTCCCAGTGGACATCTGCCTAGCGGCTCGGTCAGTCCGTCCATTTCGGTGACGCAAAAAGAGGAGACGGTCGGAGCATTTTTGACGCTACTGCCAGATGTGCAAGAGGATGGCCAAATATTGTTGTCGGTTGCCTATGACAATACGGTGGCGCAGCCGCTCAAGTCTGTCATTGTTGGTCAGGAAAGTAATCGCTTTCAGATACAACAAATCACGATCGATGGACACGGCACCGTACAACAAATTGCGCTCAAGCCAGGGCAGCCGATGTTGATCTCAGGATTTGATGCAAAAAATGACGCAACAGATCGCTCTCGCGTTACCGCTGAGGCACCACTTGCGCTGGGTGGATCTAATCGACTTAAACGGGGACGTACCGCGACTGTGATCATGTTGACCGCCCAAGTAGAAGAGGGCTTTTGAGGTGTTGGTGGGGCACGCTAAACATGAACTCGCTCGTCAAGACCAACTGCGCACCATTACTTTTGAACAGGGCACGCAGTTTTTATTCGGGTTGCAATGGACTCCATTATTAGGTGGTCGACCCGTGCAGGCCGGACGAGAAAGGGCGCGCCTCTTTCACGCAACGCATTACCTCATTGGTCCTGAGCCAAGTGCGGTGCTGGGCTACGGCAAGGTGGCGTCTTCCAAGGGGCAGCGAAGCGATCTGCTGCATTCCGCAGCCATGCAATATGCACGCGCTCATCTCACCGGTACGGTTGCATGCGTGTTGCCACACGCGCAATACGGTTATTGGGTCGTCGCGGCGCACGAAGGTACGGTGCTCGTGCAATCGGACAAGTGGTTTGCTAGCCCGGAGCAGGCTCAAGAGCTTTTGGCATTGCTCGCCGCGCGATTTCCTGGGCTGGACGTGTGCTGGTTGTCGTCCTTTGATATATCGGCACCACCAGAATGGCTTCTGTCTCGACCGGATGCGAGAAGTCGATTGACGAGGCTCGGTAAGCGGATAGCGCCCAAAACGTTACTTGTTGCCTTTTTAGTTGTATTCGTGGCAGCGACCGTATTCATGAGAACGTTCAATCCAGTTCATGTAGCCGCTGAACCAACGCAAAGCGTAGCGATGCGTTGGGATGAGGTGATGCAGCGCATCGCAGAGATGTATCCGATTCATACCCCTCTGCATATTGCTCAAGTGATCGACGAGTGGCGCCAAACGCCTATATATGTCGCGGGCTGGAAGCTTCAGCAAATTCAATGCGAGTCAAAGGAATTGGAATGGCGCTGCATGGCGCGTTACCAGCGCGAGCATCGTTTGGCCTTGAACAAGAGCCTTGAGGCAATGACCCCACAAGGCTGGATCTTTCGTCCCTTTGACTTAGACCATGCAGTCCTGATCTGGACTGTCCAGCATGCAGCGCAGTCACTTAACTTTACTCGTCGACACGAAAGAGAAGATTGGATGAGTTATTTGCAAGAGGTGAGCCCAGTGTTTGAGTCGATTCAAGTTGGGGCCGCTGTGCGCTTGGCGATCACCGCACCAACTAATGCGCAGGGAGTTCCTTTGACGCGACCCGACGCTATTGCGGGATGGCAAAAGCGAAGCGTTGCGATTAAGGGTCCCATGCGTTCGATTGCTGCGCTCAGTGGACTGCAGAGCCCCTTGCACTGGCGCACGTTGAGTCTACATGTCGACGCAATGTCCGGCGTTGGTATCGCTAGAAGTCAGTTAGTCGTGCAGTTAATTGGAGACTTATTTGAAACGATTCAATAGGCAGTTCTCGGAATGGCGCAATCTGGGTGTGCGCTTAATTGGTGCTGCGATGTTGTGCACCACGACTACGGTCGAGGCTAATAATGCCAATCAAGTTGTGACCATAGATGAATTACTCAGGCTGGACACACAAGCGGCACTCATCGCGGCACGTCGCAGTATCGTCGGGTCGCTTGAACGTCCGGGACCAGTCGTCGTCAATGACAGCGAAACGTTGTTATTGGCCATCTACGGTGTGGGAAAGTCACTCACGGCCGAAATTTTGATTGATGCCGAGCCGCATGTTTTTCGTACAGCACGCGCACAACCGGTTTTAGGACGGTCACGCACCTACACACTAGAGCGCATCGCGCCGCCGTGCGTGCACCTACAGAATGCCGGTAATCCTGAGGTGCTTTGCCTCGGAGTCAGACGGCCATGAAGGGAATATCCTCAGTTTGGGTGCAACGCCCCTATGTTGAGTTGAGCACACGCAGTGCCCTGAAGTCTCTCAAGCCGCCCTTCGTCAAGACGCTCATGCACGAACTGGATGTCGTGGCGCTTCAAAGCAGGATGTTCCCAGTGTGTTTCGGTGACAACAGTGTTGGCGTTTTTGTATTGGAGGCATTTCTAAATGAAGATCAAACGCAGGCGCTCCTTGATTTGTTGGAGGCCCAGGGCCGACCGATGGCCGATCCTAGCTTATATGTATTGCCACCCGCGCTATTTTTGGCGGTCGCGCAAGGCGATGGGTTGTTGCCTAGGGCAGTTAAAGAACCGGGCGCCCGCGAAATACTGGGAAGCGCACTTAGCGGAATTATGACCGAGGTAATCGAGTGGGCAGTCTCTAGAAAAGCGAGTGATATTCATTTCAATGCCCAGAGGCTACTCGCGGAGTCCAGTATTTGGTTCACGATTGCGGGTCGTTACGTCTGCCCACCACGTTACGCACACTTTCCCACGGCCACGATGCTCGACATGTTGGCTGTGACATGGATGGAGGTTCAGGGGGGCAACGGTGCAGTATTTGACCCCTCGATCGAACAAGAGGGCAGATTTGTACGCATGTGTCATGGACGACGCCATGTCATTCGTTGGGCATCGCTTGCGACGGATGCAGGTCCATCGGTGTGCATGCGCTTGTTACGACTCGACACGGAGTCGGTGGCACCTACGTTGGCAGAGCTCGGGTACTTGCCATCACAGGTAGAGCTTCTTGAAGACGCGCGCTTGTCTCAAGGCGGCGCGATCATTCTCGCTGGGACTGTTGGCTCTGGAAAATCCACCACCATTGCATCGCTATTGCGAGCAATACCTCCCTATCGAAAGGTGATTACGCTAGAGGATCCCGCTGAGTACGCCATTCCGAATGCGTTACAAAATTCGGTTGCTCGCAGTGTTCAAGGTGATGATCTCATCATGTTTGATCGAAAGCTTAAATCGATTAAACGCTCTGCCATGAACGATTTACTCATCGGAGAAATTCGAGACCAAGCAGCGGGGCGTGCGTTTGTTGATTTGGCTGCGTCGGGGGTGAGTCTCTATACAACGGTACATGCTGGGTCCGCATTATTGATACCCGAGCGCCTTTGCTCAAGTTTCATCGGTATCCCTAGGGATTTTTTGGCGGCGCCTGGCGTACTTAAACTTCTCGTGTATCAAGTACTCTTGCGTGAACTCTGCCCCTATTGTTCGCTCGATTTTGTTGAATTTCTAAATTCAAGCGCAATACAATGCGCGCGTCATGTCAACCGTAGCATCGATTGGTGGCGGAGTTGGTCGTCTTGCATTGAGCGGCAGTTTAGTATTTCAAGCACCTCACTTCGATTTTGTAACGTATCGGGGTGCAGTCAATGTGAGAGCGAAGTACCGCTGATGACTGGAATCAAAGGGCGAACGGCCGTCGCCGAGATGCTTTCGGTGACTCAGGATCCAGAACTATTTTTCTTGCTGGGTCGAGCAGATCCAGTCGAAATGCATCGGTGGGTGGCAAACCGCGACAAGACGCCTTGCGTTGATCCGAATATGCGAGGTAAGTCCGCTCACGAATGTGCACTTTACAAAATGAGCCGAGGTCAAATCGATCCAAGAGAAATCGAATCAAACTTCGGTATGTTTACCGAACAATCGAGTCCGTGGTGCAGCCGTGCTTGATCGCTCTAGCGGCATAGATCTTCGTAGCTATTTGGGCGATACCCTTCAAGTGTATCGGCTGAAATGGTTAGCCTGGCGTTTTCGATTCCAACGAGGGGACTATTACCTCTACCTGGCGGACTTAATTGACGCAACAGGAGGAACAAAAAATTTGTTCAGTATTTTTCAAGACGATGCGGCCCGCATGCGCAGTCGGAATTGTCGAGGTGCGTTGAGTGAAATTTGGCTAGAGCGTTACCCCCTGTCTGGAGGTGATTTATTCGCGACATGGTTTGGTTCCTTTCCGCTTGAAGATTTGATCGCGATACAGAATGCCCAAAGTATGGGTGCCGACACGCTCGTCGCAACGTTTCGAAAGCTTGCAGGCATGTCTAAGCTACTTGATAGCGCCAAGATGATATTCGTGCAAACGGCTTTAGTTGGGTTTGTTGCGGCGCTTGTGGCAATTGGGGCTGTGGCGTCGATTCCAATTTACACGGCAGATCATCTCGCCCGCGTGTTTTCTGCGGTTCCCGTGGAATTATTTGGTTCGTGGACTAAGGCGTTGCAGTCTCTCGCGACTGTATTGCGAGAGGCGGGCTTCTTCGTTGTATTGTTGGCTCTACTGTTTGGCGCAACG
This sequence comes from Burkholderiaceae bacterium, assembly GCA_044350305.1. Lineage (GTDB taxonomy): Bacteria > Pseudomonadota > Gammaproteobacteria > Burkholderiales > Burkholderiaceae_B > Zwartia. Next base: position 4,214 of record JBILHV010000026.1, on the reverse strand, counting down.
GTACTCTGGTCCTTGCCGAATTGGGTTGGTGCTTGGCGTCGCCGGCTTGATAACGTTGGGATGTGGCTCTTCTATCGACGTGTGCATAGCCTTCGATTTTTATCGTTGCTTGGAATCATCCTTAATCGACATGGTCATGCGGGGACTCGGTTGAGGCATGCGCTTGTGCTGCAGTCGCGATATATGAGTCCCTGGTTGGGGTCGCATTTGCAAAGCATGATTCAGCGACTCGATCACGGTGCTTCAGTCATCGATGCCCTGGATTCTGGACTCATTGATTCGGATATGTGGTGGTACTTCGTTGACATGGTGTACACACTCGGTCTCGATGCTGCTCTGGAGCGCACCTGCGAACGGCTTGGCTCAAGCAGCTTGGTCGGCATTCAGAGGCAAGCCGCATATTTACGCTGGAGCTTGTTACTAAGTGCTTTGTCTGTCGTGCTCGGCGTTTTGTTCTGGCACTTCAAGGTTTTTGACGAGCTGAGGCATGCGTTGAGTATTCAGTATGCGTATTGATATGACTTGTTTATTTTGAGGTGATGTAATGGTTCGTGTTTTAGAAAGTAACGACTATCGTTTGGATCGCGCGCAGTCGAAAGTTGGGCAGCGAGGGTTTTCATTAATCGAGATCTCAATTGTGGCAACGATCGTCATGCTCATTGCGATATTAGGAATCCCCGCGATCCAGTCTTACGTGATTGAGAGCAAGGTGCCGCGAGTGGCCGAAGAGTTACAGCGTTTTGTGGCAAGAATGAAGGCAACAACGCAAGGCTTTGGTGTCGCCCCTTATGCAGGGATCGATACAGGAGTCCTTGCGAATGCGTTACGTATGTCTAGCGTTGTGCTTGTAAGCGGGACGGGGCCTAGTGCTCGTGTTGCACATGGTTTGGGTGCGAGCTCTTCCGACAAGGGAGGTGTGCACCTTGAACCCTATGCCATGCCGGGCGGTCAGTCAGGGACTGCATTTGCATTGACGCTGCGCGATGTGAACCAGGCTGCGTGTCCTGGTCTCGCCGCGATTCTCCAGCGGATTGCTGAACAGGTAACGATTGCTGGCACCAGTGGACCAGTCGTAGTGAAGAACGCGATGATAGAGCCCGTCATGTCTTACAACCCGTTGCTCGCAGATGCGCAGTGTGCTGCGGGTGACAAGAATGTGTTCACATTTGTGGTGCGCTAGTGGTTCAGATTGTCGTTTCGCCTGACGGTGGTTTTGTACCTCGTGCGCGTCAGCGTGGCTTTAGTCTAATCGAGGTGATTGTAGTGATTGCTATCACGTCACTGATCGGGACGTGGGCGGCCTCGAGTTGGATGCAACATGCTGAAGACACCGCTACCCGCGCGACGGGTGTTTGGATGTTGAGTATCAAACAAGCGTTAGATCAGATGTTGCATCGACAGTCCGATGCGCTGGTGGGGATCGTCGAGCCCAACGCGCGTGGGTTCCAGTATCGCGATGTCTGGCGTCCCACTCTCGAGGAGCTGATTGGTGCGGGTCATTTACCTCGTGGTTTTCCTTTGCGGGCTCCGCTTGCTTATTCCGTTTGGTTTCGTATTGAGCGACCTCAAGGAGATTGTTTACGGCTTGGCTGCAAAATTGTTGGCTCGGTTTTTGCGGTGCCTAGTTCAAATGAGCGACATGATGCTGAGCAAGTGACTCGAGTCGGACTTCTGCTGTCTACGATTGGAGGGCATGCAGCGTCCGTGACATCCATGTCGGGCCCGAGAGTAAAAGGGGCGACGATCGATGTAGAAAATCCGCCGTATCCGGATATGAGCCCGTTGCCCCCGGGTTCGATCCTGATGCGCAGTTTTTATGATTCAACGCAGTACGCGGTTTTTTTGCGACAAGATGATCAACGTGATGCGTCCCTGCAAGGAAATCTAAGTGTGGCAAAGGACCTGCATGTAGGGGGGGCAAGTAAGACCAAAGGGAGGGTGTCGGCTGGAGAGTATTTGCAAGTGGGTGCCTCGGCTGTGGCGGGCGGGGCGTGTGAGTCGGAGGGACTCATTGCCCGGGCAACTGATTTGGGCTTGTTGGTCTGCCAGCAAGGAGGCTGGCAGCGCGTTGATCGCGGCAATGGCGGCGGCTACCTCGAGCTGTCAGGCTTTCCATGCTTTGAAAATGACGACTGGATTGTCCGCAAGCGCAACCCGAAAACGGGCGATTGTACGTGTCCGCCTGGCTATGAGCCATTTTTGATGTCTGTATGGAAGCACCCTGTGATGTCCTTACATGAGTACAGCTCTTTCCTGTGTCTGTGAGCCTGTCCACCGCGTGAGCGGCTTAGACATCGAAGGCTGGCCATACCCGTATAATCGATACTCCGCTCCCCTGTCCGTTCGAGCGGTCCTTCTTGGCTCGAAAATCGGGTCCTTACAACCTTGCTGCTGCATGCTGAAAATCGCACGATGAAAACGTCTGAAATCCGTCAAAAATTTCTGCAATTCTTCCAGTCTAAAGGGCACACGATTGTTCCATCGTCGTCGCTTGTTCCTGGCAATGACCCAACCTTATTGTTTACTAATTCGGGTATGGTGCAATTCAAAGATGTCTTTACAGGCAAGGACACGCGCAACTATACGCGTGCGACGTCCTCGCAGCGCAGTGTGCGGGCAGGTGGAAAGCATAACGACCTTGAAAATGTGGGATACACCGCACGTCATCATACTTTTTTTGAGATGTTGGGCAACTTCAGTTTCGGCGATTACTTCAAGCGTGACGCGATTGCGTTTGCGTGGGAGATGCTGACAAAGGTGTACGGCCTACCCGCAGAGAAACTGTGGGTCACTGTCTATCAAGAGGATGATGAGGCCTACGGGATCTGGGAAAATGAAATCGGCGTTCCCCGTGAGCGCATCGTGCGTATCGGTGACAACAAAGGCGCTCGGTATGCGTCGGACAACTTTTGGCAGATGGCCGATACAGGGCCTTGCGGCCCTTGCACTGAAATTTTCTTTGATCATGGAGCCGAGATCTGGGGTGGGCCTCCCGGGTCACCAGAAGAAGAGGGCGATCGTTACATTGAGATCTGGAATTTGGTGTTCATGCAGTTTGAGCGAGATGCTTCAGGTACGCTGACACCGTTGCCCAAGCCCTGTGTCGATACGGGAATGGGGCTTGAGCGCATCGCTGCCGTGCTTCAGCATGTTCACTCTAACTATGAAATCGATTTATTCGCGGCGCTGATCGCCGGCGCGGCGCGTGAGACTGGATGTAAAGATCTGAAGGATAACTCGCTTAAAGTCATCGCCGATCACATCCGTGCTTGCAGTTTTCTGATCGTAGATGGTGTGATCCCTAGCAACGAAGGGCGAGGTTACGTCTTGCGCCGCATCGTGCGCAGGGCGCTGCGACATGGCTACAAACTTGGTCAAACCAAGCCCTTTTTCCATCGTTTGGTCCCTGATCTGGTCAAACAAATGGGGGAGGCATATCCCGAACTCGCGAAGAATGCTGTACGGGTTGAACAGGTCTTGCGTCAAGAAGAGGAACGATTCGGCGAGACGCTTGAACACGGCATGAAGATTCTAGATACTGCACTCGCCGCCTTGCCCGCGCCGGTTAAAGGGCAGGCTGCGATGCTAGACGGCAATACCTTATTTACGCTGTACGACACCTATGGATTTCCGGTTGACTTAACCGCAGATATTTGTCGTGAGCGCGATGTTGACATTGATCAAGCCGGCTTTGATGTCGCGATGGAGCGCCAGCGCGATCAGGCCCGCGCAGCGGGCAAATTTAAAATGGCTGAAGGTTTGGTGTATTCAGGCGCTCAGACAGTTTTTGAAGGTTACGATCATCTCGAACGTCACGCGAAAGTGCTCGCGCTATATGTTGAGGGGTCGCAGGTGCCGCGCGTGACAGCGGGTCAGGATGCCATTGTGGTACTCGACTCTACCCCGTTCTATGCTGAGTCGGGTGGGCAGGTTGGGGATGTCGGTGTGTTGTCTGCTGGGACGACGACATTCGCTGTACTCGACACTCAGAAAATTCAACCAGGTGTGTTTGGTCACCATGGCCGTTTGCAAAGTGGCGAGCTAAACGCGGGGATGCCTTTGCTGGCGACGGTCGACGCTGAACAGCGCGCCCGCACGATTCGTAACCATTCAGCAACGCACTTGATGCACAAAGCCTTGCGCGAAGTGCTCGGTGGGCATGTGCAGCAGCGCGGCTCGCTTGTGGATGGTGATAAGACGCGTTTTGACTTCGC
>JBILHV010000230.1:0-3725 GCA_044350305.1 Burkholderiaceae bacterium | reverse complement strand
TCGGCCCTCCGGAAGCGCACTGCCGCACACCAACCTACCTGCGTGGGACGTCGGGCGAGGTGGTCGAGCTAGTCGGCCACTACCACAACCCTTCCCTGCTTGCCTTTCATAAGCCAGGACTTCCTAAGGTGTGGCTCTATCGCGTGCGTTTCAAACAAACCAGCATCTGGGATCAATATAAAGGCTCTGAGCGTGACTGTGTCATGGCTGATCTTTACGAGCATTGGTTAATGCCAACCAAGGAGCAATAGCATGACGAACTCTAATCCTCACGAGCACAATCATGGTCACGATCACGACCATGACCACGACCACGACCATGACCACCATCCGATTAATGCGGATCATGAACCCGAGAGTGATGACCGCTATCTTGAGCAAGCCTTGAGGGAGTTGTTAGATGAAAAGGGCGTTGTCACTGCAACGCAAATCGCTCAGCAGATTGATATTCAAGACAGCCGAACCCCAGCGCTGGGTGCGAAGGTTGTTGCGAAGGCGTGGACAGACCCAGTATTTAAAAAGGCGCTGCTTGACAAGCCACTTGAGACAATTAATCGAACCTTTGATCTGACGATTAACACTCCACTGGAATTGGTGGTTTTAGAAAACACCCCTGAACTGCATAACATGGTGGTCTGTACGTTGTGCTCCTGTTATCCGCGTATGCTCCTGGGAATACCTCCTGCTTGGTACAAGTCGACAGAGTACCGGTCCAGAGTGGTGGTAGATCCGCGCGCGGTACTTGAGGAGTTTGGTACAAAAATCCCTACCTCCACCGAAATTCGCGTGGCAGACAGTACAGCAGACGTTCGCTATTTGGTTCTGCCCCTTCGACCTAAAGGGACTGCGCTCATGACAGAAGCACAGCTCGAGGCACTTGTTACGCGTGACGCCATGATTGGCACAGCTGTGCCTAGTGTTGAAGCAATCTAAATCGCACAGTATGGTGTAGTCGACTACGGTTAAGTCTTTAGGTAGGCGATCCACAAATGGATGGTAGAGTGACTCTTGAAAACATGTGGGCGAACGACGATCATGATGAATAAACGTGTAACGACGCAGCTTCTGGCATATTTTTGCGTACTGTTTTTTGGCCTTTTCCATGCAATGGCGCTTAGCCAAGGGGCACAGACGGATGTGTATCCCCAACGTTCTGTGCGGATCGTCGTTCCTGTCTCGGCGGGTGGCAGCACAGACAAAATCGCACGCCTAATCGCTGAGAAGCTCGGTACCGCGTGGGGCCAGACAGTCATCGTTGAAAATATCACGGGTGCCGGTGGTGCAATCGGTGCAGCGCACGTTGCGAGGGCTAAGCCTGATGGCTACACCCTAGTTTTGCATAGTGATGCCATCGTATTAAATACGATTCTTATTAAAAATCCGCCCTATACGTCTGACGATCTAACGGGTGTGATGCGACTTGTGGTGAACCCGCAAGTGCTGGTGTCGAATCCGGGCTTTGGGCCCCAAACATTCAAAGAGTATGTTGAGTTTGCCAAGGCGAACCCTGGCAAACTCACTCTCGCATTGCCGACAAGTGGTGGGATAGCGCATATTGCCCACGAGGTGCTTGCCAACGCTGCGAACATTAAAGTGAATTACATTCCCTATAAGGGCGGCGCGCCCGCTGCGCTCGACACCATGGCTGGGCACGTTAATGCGACGGTCATTACATTAGCGGCAGTGAGCGAACAAATCAAAGCCGGTAAGTTACGCGCCTTAGCTGTCACCACAAACTATCGGTCCCCTGTGTTTCCAGATGTCCCGACTATGGCTGAGTCAGGCTACACGGACGTCAACATTGAGAGCTGGCAAGGACTTCTCGCTCCGAAGGGGACGCCTCAAGCTGTTCTTGAGAAGATCAATAAAGATGTGACGCAAATCATGCGCGACCCTGCCAACATTAAACAAATCGAAGCCTTGGGGTTTAGTGTCTCTATTAATACGGTCCCGGAGGTGCAAGTCATGCTCCGGGACCTCAGAAAAAAATACGCTGAAACGATTGAGAAGGCAGGTATTGTTCAGCAGTGAGATTTGCTCGACTCAGCCTTTAGCTTGCACAACGCAGGTAGCAACGGCCTCCGCGGTAATGGCGGATAGCGTCCATCCCAAGTGACCATGGCCTGTGTTGTAAAACACACCGGGGTGTTTACCTGGCCCTACTTTGGGAAGCATGTTCGGTAACATTGGACGCAGCCCCGCCCAAGGGATGACATGCCGTGTGTTGACCTGCGGGAAACATTGATTCACCCACTTAACGAGCGGCGCAATGCGATCGGCGCGAATGTCGCGGTTGTAGCCGTTGAACTCAGCGGTTCCTGCAACGCGGAACCGGTCTTTGCCCAAGCGACTGGTCACAAGCTTGGTCTCGTCGTCGAGCAGGCTGACTTGTGGCGCGCCAGACTTACTTTGTGCATCGTCCAAATTGACTGTGATGGAATAGCCTTTTACTGGGTAGATATTGATGCGATCGCCAAGCTGTGCGCCCAGGTCACGGCTTGCTGTGCCGCCGCACACGACCACCGCATCAAAGCGATCTGTTTCTTGGCCTCGGTCTGTCAGCGAGCTGACCAGCTTGCTTGCACCCGATAGCCTTACGTGTGAGACCTCGTGACCGTAGTTGCAAACCACTCCCAAGCGCTCGATAGATTCAGAAAGCGCTGTGGTGAACTTGTGGATGTCACCGGTTGAGTCGTCCTCGGTAAAAAATCCCCCGTAGTACTTGCCAGCAAGAGTGGGTTCAATCGCACGCATCTCTTCGGGAGTGACGGCCCGTCGGTTGAGCCCGCCTTGCCTGAGCAGTTCGCTTACCGTTTGCGCATGATCAAAACCGTGCTTGTCGCGATAGATGTGCAAGATCCCTTTTGTTTGATGATCAAAAAATATGTTTTCTTGTGCGGCCCATTCAAAAAGATATTTACGCGCGGCAATGGCTAGCTGCGTCGTCTTGATGGTGTTGGCTCTGTAGCTCGGTATAGCAGATAAGAATTCAGCGAACCAACTTAATTTGTGCCAGCTTGGCTTAGGGTTGACGAGTAGTGGGGCGCTGCGTGTCAACATCCATTTAAGCCCTTTTAAAATCGTGGACCAGTGGTTCCAGACCTCTGCATTCGATGCAGACAGCTGGCCGCCATTGGCAAACGAAGTCTCCATCGCTGCATAGCGGTGTTTTTCAAACAGCGTGACGTGAAAACCGCGCTTGACGAGCGCATAGGCTGTGGTGACGCCAGTGATACCGCCACCGATGACAGCGATTCTTTTAAACATGAGATAAGTCCTTGCGCACAAATAGAGGTGAGCGCACTTGCGATTCAAGTGCGCGCCCCCTCTGTGCAGGACCTGAGAGATTCGCAGCCTCAAGAGTTGCTCTTGAGTGAGGCTTGCTCCTTCGGTGTGCTGACCTGTGCGGTTCAGCAACTCTTCAGAGTGTCAAAGAAGTAGCGGTTCTTTTTGCCTGAGAGTTTCCGGGGCGGTTGCTCCTTCGGCGACAGCAGTGCCTAGGCGGCCTGTGTGCTCTCCCGCTACTAACGAGACAAGTAGAATTCTACGTTATTTCGTAATCGAGAGTTCGGCAATTAAATGTGGGGAAAAGGAATGCTTATTCGTGATGCAACCATCGATGATGCGCAGGGCATCATGCTTATTTATAACGATGCGGTGGAGCACACCACGGCGATCTGGAATGAAACGCTTGTTGATGAAGCGAATCGCCAGTCGTGGCTACT